>NZ_JBFNXQ010000181.1:0-3757 GCF_041018925.1 Geodermatophilus maliterrae | reverse complement strand
GGCAGGAAGAGCATCGAGTCGCCGTACTCGTGCCACAGGTAGCCCCCGGCCACCGCCGCTCGGTAGGCGCCGGCGACCAGGTCCGCGCCGGCGACGGCTTCCAGGAGCAGCAGGTGGCTGGCCTCGGGCGCGTGCAGCCCGGTGACCAGTCCGGTCACCGCGCGCGGCGGCGAGTCCGGGCCCAGCACGAGGTCGGTCCAGCCCTCGCCGGCCCGGGTGACGCCGTCGTCGCCGGTGACGGTCTCCAGCGCCCGGGTGACCGTGGTGCCCACCGCGACCACCCGCCGCCCGGCGGCCCGGGTCGAGGTCACCAGCCGCGCGGTGACCTCGGGGACGCGGTAGCGCTCGGGCGCCGGCGGCTCGTGCAGCTCCGGGCTGGAGACGCCGGCGTGCAGCACCAGCGGGACCACCGGGACGCCCCGGGCCACGAGCCGCACGAGCAGCCGGTCGGTGAACGGCCGCCCCGCGCTGGCGTTCTCCGCGCTGCCCGGTTCGGTGGCGTAGACATTCTGCGCCTCGGCCAGCCGCACGGGCGCCTGCAGGTAGCCGTAGCGCACCGGCCGGCCGTGCTCGGCCAGGTAGGGGACGAGCGCGACCGCCGGCTCGACCCGGGCCCGCCAGAGCCGCGACGGACGCGCCGGGTCGGGGAAGCCGGTCCGCAGGCGCAGCCGGACGCCGCCGGGGAGGTTCAGCTCGGCGCCGGGCTCCAGCCCCGTCTCGGGCCCGTCGTTGCCGGGACGGCGGACCTCGACCACCCAGGAGCCGTCGTCGAGCGCCGTGGACACGTGCAGCGGGACCACCCGGCCGTCGGCACGGCGGGCGTCGAGGCGGGCGGGGAGCGTCGCCGAGGTGTTGACCACCACGAGGTCACCCGGCTCGAGCAGGTCGGGGAGGTCGGTGAAGCGGGCGTGCGTGACGCTGCCCGGGCGCACGGCCATGAGCCGGACGCCGTCGCGGGCCAGGCCGCGGTGCTCGGGCGGCGTCGTCGCCTCGCTGCCGGGCGGGAGGGCGAAGGTCGTGGTCACCGGGCCACCCCCGCAGGCAGGAGGTCGGCCGCGCGGACCCGGCCGCTGGGTGGGGCGTCGTCGTCGAGCAGGCGCAGGAGGGCCGGGACGACGGTCTCCGGTGCCGGCAGGCCGTCGTCCTCGGGTGCCGCGGCCCGGTGCATGTCGGTGTCCATGTCGCCGGGGTCGACGGCGTACACGCGCAGTCCCGGGTGCTCGACGGCCAGCACGGCGGTGAGCCGGTCGAGGGCGGCCTTGCTCGCGCCGTAGCCGCCCCAGCCCGGGTAGGCCTCGACGGCGGCGTCGCTGCTGACCGACACGACCGTGCCACCGGCCCGCTCGAGGGCGGGCAGCACCGCCTGCAGCAGGGCCAGGGGCGCCACGGTGTTGACCGCGAGCACGCGCTCGAGGGCGGCGGGTGGGAGGCCGGCCAGCGGCGGCAGCGGGGTGGGGCCGAGGTCGCTGGCGTTGTTGACCAGCAGGTCGAGCCGGTCGCCGACGGCCGCCGCCAGGGCCGCGCGGTGGGCGGGGTCGGTGACGTCCCCGGCCACGGCGGTGACCAGGCCGGGGTCGGGCAGCCCGGCGACGGCAGCGGCGAGGCGGCCGGGGTCGCGGCCGTCGACGACGAGGCGCCAGCCGCGGGTGACGAGGGCGCCGGCGAGGGCGCGGCCGAGACCCCGGGAGGCGCCGGTGACGAGTGCGGTGCGAGGTGTCATGGCCGTAGGCTCGGACCTCAAGTCGGCTTGAGGTCAAGGGGGTGCCGTGGACGGGTTGTCGATCGGTGAGGTGGCCGCCCGCTCCGGGATGGCGCCGTCGGCGCTGCGCTACTACGAGGCGCAGGGGCTCGTCACCGCCACCCGCACCGCCGGGGGCGCGCGGCGCTTCCCCCGCTCCGTGCTGCGGCGGCTGGCCTTCGTGCGGGCGGCGCAGAACGTCGGGCTGTCGCTGCCGGAGATCCGGGCCGCCCTGGACACCCTCCCGGAGGGGCGCGCGCCGTCGGCCCGCGACTGGGCGCGGCTCTCGCGTGGCTGGCGCGACCGGCTCGACGAGCAGATCGCGGCGCTCGAGCAGCTGCGCGACGGGCTGTCGTCGTGCATCGGCTGCGGCTGCCTGTCGCTGAAGACCTGCGCGCTGTCCAACCCGGGCGACGTCGCCGCCGGGCAGGGCGCCGGCGCCCGGTGGCTCTCGCCGCTGCTGCGGCGGGTGCCGCCGGGGAGCAACGCGGGGTGACGCCCCGGTGCGACGCGGGGTGACCCGCCCCGGTGCCTCTCGCGCGGCCCGGCCGGGCGCGGGAGGATCCGGGACGGCACGGTCTTCCCCCGACGCCGGCTGAGGAGAGCCGCATGACCCTCATGCCTGCCGCCTTCATCGGCCACGGCAACCCGATGAACGCCCTCGAGCGCAACCGCTACACCGACGCCTGGCGCGCCTTCGGGCGGTCGGTGCCCCGGCCGCGGGCGATCCTGGTCGTCTCGGCCCACTGGTACGTGCACGCCACCGCGGTGACGGCGATGGCCCGGCCGCGCACCATCCACGACTTCTTCGGCTTCCCGCCCGAGCTCTTCGACGTCCGCTACGACGCCCCGGGCCTCCCGGAGCTGCACGAGCAGGTCTCCGACGTCGTCTCCCCGACCTGGGTGGGTGCCGACCTGGACAGCTGGGGCATCGACCACGGCACCTGGTCGGTGCTGCTGCACGCCTTCCCCGAGGCCGACGTCCCGGTGGTGCAGCTGTCGATCAACGCACTCAAGAGCGCCGACTACCACCTGCAGATGGGGGCGGCGCTGGCGCCGCTGCGCGAGGACGGCGTGCTGGTGATCGGCAGCGGCAACGTCGTGCACAACCTCGGCGGGGTCAGCCGCGCGCTGCCCGACGCCGGGTTCGACTGGGCGCAGCGCTTCGACGAGCAGGCCAAGGAGCTGATGCTCACCGACCCCGCGGGGATCCCGCGGCTCGACGGCCACCGCGACTTCGACCTCGCCGTCCCCACGCCCGACCACTTCCTGCCGCTGCTCTACGTGGCCGGCATGGCCGGTGCGACCGGGACGACGGCGGACGTGCTGGTCGACGGCTACGCCTACGGCTCGCTGTCGATGACCTCCTACACCGTCGGCATGCCGACCCCGCGGGCCGGCGGCAACGGCTTCGCCGCGCCGCTCCCCGACGGCCCGCCCCCGGACGGCGCCAACATCTAGCGGGCGGGGCGGCCGGACAGGGCGATCCCGGCGAGGTCGGCCGTCCACTCCCGGACGGCGGCGGCGTTCGGGTGGAAGCCGTCGCCGGCGAAGTGCTCCCGGCCGGACAGCGGCGGGGCCGGGGCGTGACGGACCCCCGGCCGCGCGGCGGACAGGGCGCCCAGCTCGCGGTCGAGGGCGCGGGCGTGCCGGCCGAGGACACCGCGCAGCGGCTGCGGGAGCGTGGGGAAGGCGGCCAGATCGGGCAGGCCGGCCAGCACGACGACGCCGTCCGGTGCGACCAGCGGCGCCAGCGCGTCGAGCAGGGCGGTGACGTCGCGGCGCCAGGCCGCCCGTGCGCGCAGCCGCAGGGTGTCGTTGACCCCGAGCTGGACCAGGACGACGTCGGCGGCGGGACCGGCCAGGCCGGGCAGGAGCCGGGGCGTCGCCCGCCCGGCGGTCGTCCCGGTGCGCGCCGAGAGCCGCCAGTGCACCGCGCGCCCGCTGCGACCGGCCAGCGCGGCGGCGAAGCGGGCCGCGAGCGCGTCGTCCTGGGTGGCGACGCCGACGCCGGCGGCC
>NZ_JBFNXQ010000180.1:0-3891 GCF_041018925.1 Geodermatophilus maliterrae | reverse complement strand
ACCACCGGCGCCGGTCACGTCCCCCTCGGCCCCGCCGTCCGCGCCGGCCGCTCCCTCCGCGCCGGCTGCACCGTCGGGTGGGGCGGTGCCGTCCGCGGGCTCCGGAGTCCCGCCGGTGCCCGGCACCCCTGCCGGACCCACGGTCTGATGGCGCTGCAGGTCGTCACCGCCGTCACCGGCGCCGCCTGGGAGTCCGCGCTCGTCGGCGCCCTCGACCGCGTAGACCACGGCGTGACCGTCGTCCGCCGGTGCGTCGACGCCTCGGACCTGCTGGCCACCGCGGCCACGGGCACCGCGCAGGCCGCCCTGCTCTCGGCCGACCTGCGGCGGCTCGACGCCGAGGCGGTCGCCCGGCTCGCCGCCGCGGGGGTCGCGGTGGTGGGGCTGGCCGACCCGCACGACGAGCGCGCCGGTGAGCGGCTGCGGGCGCTCGGCGTCCCGACGGTGCTGCCTGCCGACGCCGCTCCGGAGGAGGTCGTCCGCGCCCTCCGCCAGGCCGTGGCGGGTGGCACGCCGGCCGGGCGGGACGTCGCCGACCCGCGCGCGGCCCTGCCCCTCCCCGACGTGGGCGAGCGCCCACCGGACGAGCCGGGGCTCCCGCGCGGCCGGGTGGTCGCCGTGTGGGGTCCGACCGGCGCCCCCGGCCGGACGACGGTCGCGGTCGGCCTCGCCGACGAGGCCGCCCGTCTCGGCGTCCCGACCCTGCTGGTCGACGCGGACGTCTACGGCGGTGTCGTGGCGCAGGTCCTCGGGCTGCTCGACGAGTCGCCCGGGCTGGCGGGGGCCACGCGGCAGGCGGCCGCCGGCACCCTGGACGGGGCGGCGCTCGGTCGGCTGGCCTGGTCGGTGCGCCCGCACCTGTCGGTGCTCACCGGTCTGGCCCGGGCCGACCGGTGGCCGGAGCTGCGCCCCCGGGCGGTGGCCGCCGTCCTCGACGAGGCGCGCCGGTCCGCCGCCCTCACGGTCGTCGACTGCGCCTTCAACCTCGAGGAGGACGAGGAGCTGTCCTTCGACACCGCCGCGCCGCGGCGCAACGGTGCGACCGTGACCGTGCTCGAGGCGGCCGACGACGTCCTCTGTGTGAGCGGCGCCGACCCGGTGGCGCTGCAGCGCACCATCCGGGCGCTCGGCCAGCTGCGGGACCTGCTGCCGGAGGTGGAGCCGGCCGTCGTGGTCAACCAGGTCCGCCGGGGGCCGGTGCCGGGCGACCCGCGCCGCGAGATCGGCGAGGCGCTCGAGCGCTTCGCCGGGCGGGAGGTGCGCGCGTTCCTGCCGGCCGACCGCCGGGCCACCGACGCCGCGCTCGCCTCGGGCCGCACCCTCGCGGAGGTGGCGTCCGGCTCGCCGCTGCGGGCCGGGCTCCGGTCCCTCGCCGCCTCCCTGGCGCAGGTCCCCGAGCCGGCCGGCGGACGGCGGCGGGGCCGGCAGCGCGCCGGGTGACGCCGGGCGCCCGGCCCGACCGCTGCTCCGCGTGCACGCCCCCACGTAGCGTGTGCCCCCGAGCCGGAGGAGGGCGATGACCGAGCGGCTGACCACCCTGGACGCCTCGTTCCTGTACCTGGAGGACGCCGGCGCCCCGATGCACGTCGCCGGCGTCCTGGTCCTCGAACCGGTGGACGGTGGGCTCGACGCGCTCGCCGAGCTGCTCGAGGCCCGGCTGCCGCTCGTCCCGCGCTACCGGCAGCGCGTCGTGCCGGTACCCGGGCACCTGGCGAACCCGGTCTGGGCCGACGACCCGGACTTCGACGTGGCCTACCACCTGCGGCGATCGGCGGTGCCGCGGCCGGGCACCGAGGCACAGCTGCTCGACCTCGTCTCCCGGGTGACCTCCCGGCCGCTGGACCGCCGCCGTCCGCTGTGGGAGGTCTACCTCGTCGAGGGCCTCGCCGAGGGACGGGTCGCGGTGGTCACCAAGACCCACCCGGCGCTCGTCGACGGACTGGGCGCGGTCGACATCGCCCAGGTGCTGCTCGATCCCACGCCCGACGTGCCCGTCCCGGCGGGCGACTCCTGGACGCCGCGTCGCGTCCCCGGTCCGGTCGAGCTGGTGGCGGGCGCGCTCGGTGAGTACGTGCAGCGGCCGACCGCGGTGGTCGAGACGGCCCGCTCGGCGGTCGGTGACCTGCGATCGACCGCGGCCCGCGTGCGCAGCGCCACCGGGGGGCTGGTCCGCGCCGCGCGCTCGGCCGTCGTCCCGGCCCCGCACAGTCCGCTCAACCGGAGGGCCGGGACCCTGCGCCGGGTCGCCGTCGCGCGGGCCGACCTCGAGGACCTCAAGGCGATCCGGCGGGCGCACGGCGGGACCGTCAACGACGTCCTGCTCACCGTGCTCACCGGCGCACTGCGGGACTGGCTGCTCTCCCGCGGGGAGCCGGTGATCGGCTCGACCGCCGTCCGGGCGCTCGTGCCGGTGTCGGAGCGGGGGGAGGAGAAGGGCCTCCCGGGCAGCAGCGTCTCGGCCTACCTCGTGGACCTGCCGGTGGGGGAGCCCAACCCCTGGGTGCGGCTGGCCCGTCTCGGCTACGCGATGCGCAGCGTCACCAGCTCGGGTCGGTCGGTGCGCGCCGACACCCTCATCGCACTCACCGGGTTCGCCCCGCCCACGCTGCACGCCCTCGGTGCGCGCGCGGCCCGCGGCCTGTCGCGGCGGGTGTTCAACCTCGTCGTCACCAACGTCCCCGGCCCGCAGGTGCCGCTGTACGCGGCCGGCAGCCGGATGATCGAGGTCTTCCCGGTCGTGCCGCTCGTCGGCGGCCAGGGCCTGGCGGTGGGGATGACCAGCTACGACGGCCGGGTCTACATCGGGCTCAACGCCGACCGGGACGGCGTCGGCGACGTCGACGTGCTCGCCGACCTCGTCGAGCAGGAGGTCGGCGCCCTGACCGAGTCCGTGCGCTGACGCCGCCTCCCGCCCCGGGTCCACGCCCGAGGCGCTCCGGGGCGCGCGGCGGCGGCGGTCTACCGTCGGCCCCTCATCGAGGAAGGGAGCGGCCGGGTGCGGATCTACCTGCCGGCGACGACGAGCGTCCTGCGGACCCTCGTGGAGGAGGGCCGGCTCCCCGGGCCGCACACCGGGTTCGCGGTCACCCCGCGGCTGAGGCAGTACTACGCGCTCAGTGACGCCGGGGCCGACGTCGAGGAGCTCGAGTACGCGGCACTCCTGGCCGCCGCGCGGGCCAGCCTGCGGCTCATCGACGTCGACCCCACGGCCGCCCGCCGGCGGGTCGTCCTCGCCGCCGACGTGGCCGACGCCTCGGTCGCCCCGATCGACGACGCCGACACCGACCCGGGCGCGGTCCGGGTCACCACCGACGTCGCGCTCGCCGACGTGGCCAGCGCGCACGTCGACGGCGCCGAGGCCGAGGAGGACGTGCGCGCGGCCGTGGCCGTCGTGCTGGAGGCCGACCTCGGCAGCGACGACGCCCAGTTCGTCGTCGACCAGGCCGAGGGGCACGAGCTGGCCTGGTACGCGACCCAGGAGATCGGCGCGGCGCTCGAGCTGCTCTGAGCGGGGCCTCACGCGGCCTCCTCGCCGCGGTCGGTGTCGCCGGACCGTGACGGCTCCCGGTGGCGGGCCACCTGCACCCGCCGGGCGGTGCCCGCGGTGACCAGCCAGCCGGACCCGGGGCGCACCGGCACCGGCGTCCGGGGCAGCCGGATCCCCAGCAGGTCGGCGTCCCCGGGACCGGGGCACAGCAGCAGACCGTTCCGGCTGCGGCGCAGGTCGGCCAGCGGTCCACGGAAGGCGCCGGAGAGTTCACCGGCGGTGCCGGCGGCGAGGACCGCGACGTCCAGGTCACCCAGGTCGGCCGACGTCATCGCCGTGAGGACGGCCGAGTCGGCCAGCGTGCCGGCGTCGTCGAGGAGGACGGCGCCCGGCCGTCCGCGCAG
>NZ_JBFNXQ010000018.1:0-60870 GCF_041018925.1 Geodermatophilus maliterrae | reverse complement strand
CCCGGGCGGATCGCAGGACACCCGGCGCTGGTGCCACCCGTCGTACAGCGGGAGCAGCGGCGTCCCGAGACGCCGGTGCGGGCGACACGTCGTGGCGCTCGTCCTCGTCCGGTCGTGGCCCCGTGGCGTGCGAGCAGGCCTCGACCTCCGCGCCTGGCCGCTGCCACGGCGAGCACGCGAAGACCATCACCGATGTCCCGCGACCCCGTGGCCGGTCGTACGGTCTGCTCAGGTCCTTCGCCTGAATCGGGAAGGGCACCACGTGGCGTACTGCTCGGCGCCTCACCACGACGATGCGCTCACACGCAACCGGTGAGTCCTGCGGATCAGAGCCGAGCCGCTGCCTCCAGCAGCACCTGCCGCTCCGCGGGCGGGCGGCCGGGGCACGCGGTGCACACCGGCTGGGCCGGCAGCCGGTACAGCAGGCAGCACGAGACCCGGCGCACGAACCGGACGCCGCCGACGTCGGTGTACCGCGGCGCCGGCAGCGGCTCCCCCACGGCCGCGGCCACCGGTGCGGCCAGGGCGGTCACCGTCGCGACGTCGCCCAGCGCCCGGCCCACCACCAGGAGCCGGCCGGCCAGCGAGTCGGTGGCCACCGCCCACAGCGGCCGCTCGCGCACGCCGCCGGCGCGGGCCACCGCGGCGACCACCGCCGCGAGCGCCTCCCGCAGCTCCCCCGCCGGGTCCGGTCCCGCCGGCGCCGCCGAGACGCCGGCCACCGGCAGTCCCCCGGTCAGCTCGTACAGGGTCGTGTCGGCCAGCCGCGCCGACAGCGGCCGGCCGGTGGCCAGCCCCGCCACCACCGGCGTCAGCAGCACCGCCGAGGCCGAGTACCACCACACCGTGGCCAGGACGCGGCGGTCGTCGCTGCGGTACCGGCGGCCGAGCGCGGTGACCCGCCGCGCCGTCCAGTCCGGGTCGGCCAGCAGCGCGGCGGGCACCGGACGGGCCGACGGCGGCGGCAGCAGCCCCAGGCCCGCGGCGCCGGGCACGCGGGCAGCCACCACCGCCTGGGGTCCGCCGTCCACCGCCCCAGTCTCGCCGGTCGCGGCGAGCGGGTCGCCGTGGACTCTCCGCGTGGCCGGGTCGGGTTCTACGGTGTGTGCTGGACCACGCCGCCCGCCGCTGGGTGGCACAGCCGATACGGAGGGAGCCGCCACGTGAGCGAGTCGACCGGGCAGGAGGGCCGCCGCTTCCCGGCGCCGGAGCAGCTGGCCGCCCACGCGAACGTCGGTCCGGACGTCTACGCGCAGGCCGAGAGCGACCGGCTGGCCTTCTGGGAGACCCAGGCGCGCCGGCTGACCTGGTCGCAGGAGTGGGACCAGGTCCTCGACTGGTCCAACCCGCCGTTCGCCAAGTGGTTCGTCGGCGGCAAGCTCAACGTCGCCTACAACTGCGTGGACCGGCACGTCGAGGACGGCCACGGCGAGCAGGTCGCCTACCACTGGGAGGGCGAACCCGGCGACACCCGGACCATCACCTACGCCCAGCTCCAGGACGACGTCTGCCGGGCCGCCAACGCGCTGCTCGAGCTCGGCGTCCAGGCCGGCGACCGGGTCGCCATCTACATGCCGATGATCCCCGAGGCGGTCGTCGCGATGCTGGCCTGCGCCCGCATCGGCGCCGTCCACATGGTCGTCTTCGGCGGCTTCTCCGCCGACGCGCTGGCCAGCCGGATCACCGACTCCGGAGCCGTCCTCGTGATCACCTCCGACGGCGGCTACCGGCGCGGCGCACCGAGCGCGCTCAAGCCCGCGGTCGACGACGCGGTCGGCCGCACCGACAGCGTCCGGAACGTGCTGGTGGTCCGGCGCACGCAGCAGGACGTGGAGTGGACCGAGGGCCGTGACCTGTGGTGGCACGACGTCGTCGACCGGCAGTCGGCCGAGCACACGCCCGAGGCATTCGACGCCGAGCACCCGCTCTACATCATGTACACGTCGGGGACGACGGCGTCGCCGAAGGGCATCCTGCACACCTCCGGCGGTTACCTCACCCAGGTCGCCTACTCGCACTGGGCGTCCTTCGACCTCAAGCCCGACGACGACGTCTTCTGGACCTCGGCCGACATCGGCTGGGTCACCGGCCACAGCTACATCGTCTACGGGCCGCTGGCCAACCGGGCCACCTCGATCATGTACGAGGGGACGCCGGAGACCCCGCACCGCGGCCGCTGGTTCGAGATCATCGAGAAGTACAAGGTCACGATCATGTACACGGCCCCCACGGTCATCCGGACCTTCATGAAGTGGGGCGAGGACATCCCGGCGAAGTTCGACCTGTCGAGCCTGCGGGTGCTCGGCTCGGTCGGTGAGCCGATCAACCCCGAGGCCTGGCTCTGGTACCACGAGCACATCGGCGGCGGCCGGTGCCCGATCGTGGACACCTGGTGGCAGACCGAGACCGGCGCGCACATGATCAATCCGCTGCCCGGCGTCACGGACCTCAAGCCCGGGTCGGCCCAGACGCCGTTCCCCGGCATCTCCGCCAAGGTCGTCGACGACGAGGGCAACGAGCTCGGCGACGACTCCACCGGGCTGCTGGTGCTCACCGAGCCGTGGCCGTCCATGCTGCGCACCATCTGGGGCGACGACGACCGCTACGTCGACACCTACTGGTCGCGGTTCGGCAAGGAGGTGTACTTCGCCGGCGACGGCGCCAAGAAGGACGACGACGGCGACATCTGGCTGCTCGGCCGGGTCGACGACGTCATGAACGTCTCGGGCCACCGCATCTCCACCACCGAGGTCGAGTCCTCACTGGTCGCGCACCCCACGGTCGCCGAGGCCGCGGTCGTGGGCGCCAGCGACCCGACCACCGGGCAGGGCATCGTCGCCTTCGTCATCCTCCGCGGCGCCGCGGAGGACTCCGGCGACGAGCTGGTGCAGCAGCTGCGCAACCACGTGGCCAAGGACATCGGCCCGATCGCCAAGCCGCGTCAGATCATGGTCGTGCAGGAACTACCCAAGACCCGCTCGGGCAAGATCATGCGACGGCTGCTCCGGGACATCGCCGAGAACCGCGAGCTCGGCGACGTCACCACCCTCACCGACTCCTCGGTGATGAACCTGATCAAGGACAAGCTGCCCGCCAGCTCCTCGTCCGACGACTGAGGAAGGACCCCTCTGCCCCCCACCGCTCGCACGCTCGCGGCGGGACCCTGCAGAGGGGCCGCCCGTCCTCCCCACCCTTCGCACGCTCAGGGCGGGACCCGGGACGGGGCCACCTCGGGGTCGCTCGGCGTCCCCTGCGCAGCTCGCGCGGGGGACGCCGGGGCGCGGGCTCCGCGATCATGAGGGACGATCCTCCCGAGAGGCCGCCGCGGGCGGCCGTCCTGACGTGCCCGACCAGGGAGGAGCCCCCGTGGCCCACAGCGTGTCGTCGTCCACCCCGGCTGCGCGGCCCGCCGCGTCCGCCGTCACCACCAGCACCGACCCCTCCGTGGGTTCCCTGGTGCAGAGCGCGATGGCCGACGTCTCGACGCTGATCCGCGCGGAGATCGAGCTGGCCAAGACCGAGATCACCGGCTCGGCGAAGAAGGCCGGCGTCAGCGTCGGCCTGTTCGCCGCCGCCGGCGTGCTGCTCGCCTTCGCCGGCATCTACCTGTTCGTCACGCTGGCCGAGCTGTTCACCTGGCTGGGCCTGGCCCGCTGGGTGTCCTACCTGATCGTCACCGTCGGCCTGCTGATCGTCGCCGCCCTGGCCGGCCTGGTGGGCCTGCGGATGGTCAAGAAGATCGACAAGCCGGAGCGGACGCTCGAGTCGCTGCGCGAGCTGCCCGAGGTCATGCGCCGCGAGGCGCCCGGCCAGCGCCGCCGCGACCTGCCGACGGTCAGCAACGGCCGCGTCGAGCGGCGCGGCCCCGACACCTACCTGGTCTGAGCGCCGCCGCCGACCGTCCCGCCCGCTCCGGGCCGGGCGGTCGCGGGCCGGGCACCGTCCCCAGCGACGAACGGCCCGACGCCATGAGCGTCCTGCTGCCCGGCCCGTGGGTGCACCGCGACGTCTCGGCCAACGGCGTCCGGCTGCACCTGGCCGAGGCCGGCGAGGGCCCGCTCGTGCTGCTCCTGCACGGGTTCCCGCAGTTCTGGTGGACCTGGCGCCACCAGCTGCCGGTCCTCGCCGAGGCCGGGTTCCGCGCCGTCGCCCTCGACCTGCGCGGCTACGGGGCCAGCGACAAGCCCCCGCGCGGCTACGACCTGCCCACCGCGGCGAGCGACGCGGCGGCGCTGGTCCGGGCCCTCGGTGAGCGCGACGCCGTCGTCGTCGGTCACGACTGGGGCGGTCTGGTGGCCTGGACGATGGCCGCACTGCACCCCCGCAGCGTGCGCCGCCTCGTCGTCGTCTCGATGGCCCACCCCCGGCTGCTGCGCGCCGGGCTGGCCGACCGCACGCAGCGCCGCGCCCTGCGGCACGTCCTGGGCTTCCAGGTGCCGCGGCTGCCCGAGCGGCGGCTGACCCGCGCCGACGACGACCCGGTCGCCGACTTCCTGCGCCGCTGGGCCGGGCCCGAGTGGACGCACACCGCCGACTTCGCCGAGGCGGTGGAGCGCTACCGCTCCGCGGCGCGGATCCCGCAGGCCGCCTACGGGTCGATGGAGTACTTCCGCTGGGCCGGCCGGTCCCAGCTGCGCCCCGACGGGCTGCGCTACGCCCGCCGGATGGCCGCGCCGGTCACCGCGCCCACCTTGCAGCTGCACGGCACCGCGGACCCCCTCGTACTGCCCGGCACCGCCCGCGGCTCGGGCCGCTACGTCGCCGGGGCCTACGAGTGGCGGGAGCTGCCCCGCGTCGGCCACTTCCCGGCCGAGGAGGCCGCCGCCGAGGTCGGCGCCGCCATCAGGGACTGGTCCGCCGGCTGACGAGCGCCGAACGCCGAGCGCGGTGACGTGCTGGAACGGCCACCTCTCAGGGCCCCGCGCCGAGCGCGGTGACGTGCTGGAACGGCCACCTCTCAGGGCCCCGCGCCGAGCGTGCGAGGCGTGGGGGGAGAGGTGGTCCTTCTACTCGCAGGGGCCGGTGTCCACCGGCGCGGTGTTCGCCGCGCCCTGGCGGGCGGCGGGGGCGACCTGATCGGTGGTCAGCGCGTAGCCGGTGAGCGGGTCGTCGATCGCCGAGGCGAAGACGACGCCGAGCACCTGGCCGGCGGGGTCGAACAGCGGCCCGCCGGAGTTGCCCGACCGCACCTCGCCGCGGAGGGCGTACACCTCGCGCTCGACGGTCCGGGTGTTGCGGAAGTCGGGGCCGCTGATCTCGCCGCGGTCGCGGACGCGGGCCGGGCCGACGAACAGGTCCCCGCCACCCGGGTAGCCCATGATGATCGCGTCGTCGCCGGTGCCCGAGGACTGCGGCGCGAAGGCCAGCGGCACCTGCGGCAGACCGGGGACGGCGAGCACCGCGACGTCGACCTCCTCGTCGACGTAGACCGGCGTCGCCTCGTACTCCTCGCCCTCCGCCAGGACCACGGGGTCGGTGACGCCGGCCAGCACGTGGGCGTTGGTCATGACCCGGCCGGCGGCGTAGACGAAGCCGGAGCCGTCGATCTGCCGGGAGCACGACGGCGCGACCCCGCTGATCTTCACCACCGAGCCGGTCACCCGGCCGACCACGGGACTGCTCAGCAGGGCCTGGTCGGGCTCCGGGACGTCGCGCACCTGGGTGGGGGTGAGCGGGTCGAGGACGTCGGGCAGGCCGCGCCGGTCGATCGCCTCCCGCAGCGAGTCGTACACCGCCCGGACGCTGTCGGGGACCACCCGGTCGACCACCTGCACCAGCGCCGACTGGCGCACCTGCCCGGCGACCTGGGGGAAGGGCGCGCTGGCCAGCGGGGTGGCGATCATCCACGCCACGAGCAGCACCGCCACCGCCGAGACCACGGCGCCGGTCACCGAGTCGAGCACCTCGGCCGGCTCCCAGGTGACCCGCCGGCGCACCGCCCGCCCGACGGCGCCGGCCAGCACCTGCCCGAGCAGCGCCCCGGCCAGGACGACGACCAGCGCGGCGAACACGCGGGTGACCGGCGAGCCGTCGAGGCGGTCGGCGACCGGGCCCGACAGCTGCGCGCCGAGCACCGCCCCGCCGAGGAAGCCGAGGAAGGAGGTGGCCGACACCAGCAGGCCCTGCCGGAAGCCGGAGAAGGCGAAGGCCAGGGCGAGGGCGACGAGGAGGAGGTCGACCAGCACCACGGTTCAGCCCGAGACCGTCATCACGCCGGACTGCCCCAGCTGCACGTGGAAGGTGCAGTCGAAGGGGTGCTCGCCCGGCACGGTGACCTCGAACTCGATGGTGCGGCTCTCCCCCGGCGCCAGCAGCGTGATCTCCTCGGCGATCGGCTCCGGGCCGGCGTCCGGGCGGAAGCGGAAGTTGTGCGTCATCTGCTCGGCGGTGCTGGTCACGGTCAGCCGGACCCGGCCGGGGGCGACGGTGAAGGTGTCGGGCACGAAGACGTAGTCGTCGGGGCTCTCGATGGTGACCTCCTGGACCCCGTCCTCGGCGGTGGTCACCGTGCCGGCCGACGGGTTCGAGGGCTGCGCCGAGGTGCCGGCCGCGCCCGCGCCGTCGTCGCCGCCGCAGCCGGCCAGTCCGCCGGCGGCCAGCAGCACGCCGCACAGCAGCGCCGGGACGCGCCCGGCCCGTCCCCTCGTCCCGCTCATCGCGGGGGAACGGTACTTGCCGGACCGCCGTCGGGCGGGGGGTCTGCCACCGTCGGCGCGGCGGCGTCCTCGGCGCCGCCCTCGCCCAGCGAGCCGGGTGCCGCGGCCGGCCCCGCACCGGCGACCTCCAGCGGGCGCACGTCGCGGGCGTCCCACGGCCGCGCCAGCCCGGCCGCCTCGAGCACCGCGTCGAGCAGCCCGCCGGTGAAGCCCCAGACGACCATCCCGGCCACCCCGAAGGCCGGGCCGACGTAGCCCGAGGGGTGCCGCACGCGGAACCGGTTGGCCGGGTCGGCGAGCTCGGCCAGCGGCACGCGGGCCACCCGGGCCACCTCACGCGGGTCACCCACGGTCACGTCCCGCGGATCGTCCCACCACGCCACGACGGGGACGACGAGGTTGTCCGAGGGGCCGAGGAACAGCTCCGGCAGCGTCGCGAGCACCCGCACACCGGCCGGGTCGATGCCGGCCTCCTCCTGTGCCTCGCGGAGCGCGGTGCCCACGGGGTAGTCCTCGCCCGGGTCGGCGCCACCCCCGGGGAAGGCCGGCTGCCCGGCGTGCGTCCGCAGCCGCGGGGACTTCTCGATCAGCAGCACGTCGGCGCCGCGCGGTCCCTCACCGAAGAGGATCAGCACCGCCGAGCGGCGCGCGGTGGCACTGGGACGCGGCATGCGGTGGCGCAGCGGGAGGTCGGGGCCGGCCTCGAGCAGCCGGCGCACGTGGTCCGGCAGGCCGGCGAGGTCCACCCCGGCCAGCACGCCGGTCACAGCTGCACCCCGAGGTGCTCGGCGACCAGCGCCCGCAGCTCGTCGACCGAGGCGATCGGCCCCACCTTGGTGAACACCAGGGCGCCGTCGGCGTCGACGAGGTAGGTGAAGGGCAGCGCCTGGATGCCCAGGCCGTCCATCAGCGCGCCGTCGCGGTCGTAGGCGTTCGGGAACGTGGCACCGGCGTCGGTGGCGAAGGAGTCGGCCTGCGGGACGCCGTCCTTGCTGATGACGCCGACCACGCCCACGCGGCCTGCGGCGACGTCGGCGAACTGCTGCACCAGCGGCAGCTCCTCGCGGCACGGGCCGCACCAGCTGGCCCACAGGTTCACCACCGTCGGCGCCCCGGGCGCGCGGCCCAGGTCGAACGTGCCGCCGCCGGGGCAGGCCAGCGACACCGGCGGCAGGGTCTGCGCACCGCTCGCCGGCCGGTCGGGCTGCTCGGGGCAGGCCTGCAGCGGCGCGCCGAACGTCGTCGGCGCGGCGCTGGGGGTGCCGCCGCCGTCGTCCGCCGTCGACGTGCAGGCCACGAGGAGGACGCCGAGCCCGAGCAGCGCGGCCGCCCGCCGCGTCGCGCCCCCCCGGTCCGCCGTGCTCACTCGGTGTCCGACGCCGCGGGCGTCTTGACCAGCTTGAGCGCCGCCTCGGGATCGGTGGGGCCGATGCCGTACGACGGGCACCAGCGGGCCAGCCCGCACGCCCCGCACGCGGCCTTCTTCGCGTGGCAGACCCGCCGGCCGTGGAAGATCACACGGTGGCTGAACATCGTCCAGTCGCGCTTGGGCACCAGCTCGGCGATCTCGGCCTCGACCTGGACCGGGTCGGTGGAGGCGGTCCAGCCGAAGCGGCGGACCAGCCGGCCGAAGTGCGTGTCGACGGTCAGCCCGGGGACGCCGAAGGCGTTGCCCAGGACGACGTTGGCCGTCTTGCGACCCACCCCCGGCAGCGTGACGAGGTCGGCCATCCGGCCGGGCACCTCGCCGTCGAACCGCTCGACCAGCGCCTGGCCGAGACCGATGACCGAGTTGGCCTTGGCCCGGAAGAAGCCCGTGGGCCTGAGGACGTCCTCGAGCTCGGCCCGGTCGGCACCCGCGTAGGCCGCTGCGTCGGGGTAGCGGGCGAACAGCCGCGGCGTGACCTTGTTCACCGTCCTGTCGGTGGTCTGCGCCGAGAGCACGGTGGCCACCAGCAGCTCCAGGGGCGTGGTGAAGTCCAGCTCGCAGTGCGCGTCGGGGTGGATCACGGCCAGCTCGCGGGCCATCCGGCGGGCGCGGCGGGTGCGGGCCAGGGGCGTCTCGCCCGGGTCGAACGGCGCGGCGGCCGGGCGGCGGGCGGGAGCGCGGCGCGCCGCAGGGCGCGCGTAGGCCGGCGAGGACACGCGGTCGAGGGTAGGCGGCGCCAGCGACACCGCCGGTCCCGTGCCACCATGGACGTGCGGGGTCCGGACAGGACCTGGCCACTGCGACCGGACCGGGAGGTGGACGTGGTCGCGCTCATCGTCATCCTCTTCCCCCCGATGGTCATCGCCTTCCTGCTGATCATGGAGCGCGTGGAGGAGCCGCTGCGCCGGCCGACGTCGCCCCGCGAGGTCGCCGAGTTCCTCCAGTCGGCGTCGCCGGGCGAGGTCGACACACTGGCCGCCTCGGGCATCCGCCGGGCCATGGCCCGCTGGCGCCGGCGCCGCCGCTCGCGTGTGCAGCAGAGCACCGAACCGCTGGTCTGAGGACCCCGCTGCCCCCCACCGCTCGCAGGCTCGCCGCGGGCCCCTGCAGGAGGGCCGACTCCCCCGGGAGGGGGAGGTCGCCCGACACCGAACGGGTGACGACGGGCACAGCCCCCTAGACTCGCCGTGGATGCGGGTGCCGTCGGCCCCGCAGGTCGAGCACGAGTGGTGGGGTGGAGAGACAACGTGGTGGACGAGGTGCTGGCCCAGTCCGGGATCTTCCAGGGGCTCTCGGAGGAGGCCGTCGGCCCGGTCGCCAGCCGTCTGGAGACGATCACCCTGCCCCGCGGCCGGGTCGTCTTCAACGAGGGTGAGCCCGGTGACAGCCTCTACATCGTGCTGAGCGGCAAGATCAAGCTCTCCCGCCGCTCCCCCGACGGCCGCGAGAACGTGCTCGCCGTCATGGGCCCCTCCGACCAGTTCGGCGAGCTGTCGGTCTTCGACCCCGGCCCGCGCACGGCCACGGCCACGGCGGTGACCGACGTCAGGCTGGCGAAGATGCCGCAGGCGGTGCTGCGGCCGTGGATCGAGGCCCACCCCGAGATCGGTGAGCAGCTGCTGCGGGTGCTGGCCCGCCGGCTGCGGCGCACCAACGACTCGGTGGCCGACCTGATCTTCACCGACGTCCCCGGCCGTGTCGCGAAGGCGCTCCTGCAGATGGCCGACCGCTTCGGCAGCCGGGAGTCCGACGGTCTGCGGGTCAAGCACGACCTCACCCAGGAGGAGCTGGCCCAGCTGGTCGGCGCCTCCCGCGAGACGGTGAACAAGGCGCTGGCCGACTTCGTGCACCGCGGCTGGCTCCAGCTGCAGGGCAAGTCGGTCGTGATCCTCGACGAGGACCGTCTGCGCCGCCGCGCGCGCTGACACGGCACCGCACGGGAGGGGCCCGGGACCGCGCCGGTCTCAAGCCCCTCCCGTGCGGTCGTGACCGCGGGCGGGCCGCGGTGTGACCCGGAGGGTCACGAGGGGAGCGGCACGACCAGGCGGATCCGGGTGCCGTCGGGCAGCACCGCCCAGCGGCCGTCGGGCTCGTCGGCGAACGTCGGCATGATCGGGCTCAGCGGTGCCGGCGGCGAGCCGGCCAGCGCCGACGCGACGTCGGGGAACGCGGCGAGCTGGTCGAGGGTGTGGATCGTCGGCGGCAGCATCGGCCGCGTGCCGGCGCGCATCTCGGCCAGCGCTCCCGCGGGCGTCAGCCAGCTCGCCTCGTCCGCCTCGCCGGAGACGTCCCGGGCCTCCTGCCCGGCCGGCAGGGCCGCGGCGAAGAAGCGGGTGTCGTAGCGCCGCGTCTCCTGTGGCGGGGTGATCCAGTGGGCGAAGGGCCGCAGCAGGTCCGAGCGCAGCGCCAGCCCGCGGGCGGCCAGCAGCTCGGCGAGCGACAGCTCCCGCGTCAGCAGCGCCTGCCGCTGCGCCTCCCACTCCTCACCGGAGACGTCGGGGACGACGTCCGGCCCGTCCGACCCGGCGGGCGCCCCGGCCAGCAGGACGCCGGCCTCCTCGAACGTCTCGCGGACGGCCGCGCAGACCAGCTCGCGGGCGACGCGCTCGTCGCAGCCCAGCGAGTCGGCCCACACGGCCGGCCGCGGCCCCACCCACGCGACGTCGGTGTCGCCGTCGCGCGGGTCGACGCCACCGCCGGGGTAGGCGGTCATCCCGCCGGCGAAGGGCATGCCCCTCGTGCGGCGGAGCAGGTGGACCTCGAGACCCGCCGCGCCGTCGCGCAGCAGCAGGACCGTCGCCGCCGGCCGGACCGCCGTCACCGCAGTTCGACGGTGAGCTCGACCTCGACGGGAGCGCCCAGCGGCAGCTCGGCGACGCCGACGGCGCTGCGGGCGTGCCGGCCGGCCTCGCCGAACACCTTGCCGAGCAGCTCGCTGGCGCCGTTGACCACCCGCGGCTGGCCGGTGAAGCCCTCGGCGCTGGCCACGTAGCCGACCACGCGCACCACGCGGGCCACCGAGTCCAGGCCGACCAGCTCGTCGACGGCGGCCAGCGCGTTGAGCGCGCACAGCTTGGCGTCTGCGGCGGCGTCCTCCGGGTCGACCGAGCCGCCGACCTTGCCGGTGCGCCGCAGCCCGCCGTCGACGAAGGGCAGCTGGCCGGAGGTGAAGACCAGCTGCCCGCTGCGCACGGCCGGCACGTAGGAGGCGACCGGCGCCGCCACCGGGGGCAGCCGGATGCCGAGCTCGGCCAGCCGCGCCTTCCAGCTCTGCGTCGGCGTGCCCTGCGTCTGGGTCATCGCGTCGGCCTCAGTCGACGGGGCGCTTGAGGTAGGCGACCGGCTGCGCGGCGCCGTTCGGACCGGGCAGGACGGTGACCAGCTCCCAGCCGTCGACGCCCCAGGAGTCCAGGATCGCCTTGGTGTTGTGGATCAGCAGCGGGATGGTCGCGTACTCCCAGCGGCGGCGGGCCGGTTCGCTCATGGGGGACGACGCTAGCGCAGGTCCTCGGCTCCGTCCCGGGTCCCGCCCCGAGCTCGCGAGGGGTGGGCAGGACGGGGTCCGCATAGGCTGGTCGGGGTGAGCCCCCAGCCCCTCCCCGTGCGCTGCCACGTCGTGACCGGCAAGGGCGGGACCGGCAAGACGACCGTCGCCGCCGCCCTGGCCCTCGCCCTGGCCGCCGAGGGACACACCGTCCTGCTGGTCGAGTGCGAGGGCCGCCAGGGCATCGCCCAGCTGTTCGACACGCCCCCTCTGCCCTACGAGGAGCGCCGGGTCGCGGTCACCCGCAACGGCGGCGAGCTGCGGGCCCTGGCGATCGACGTCGAGGAGGCCCTGCTCGAGTACCTCGAGATGTTCTACAACCTCCGGCGGGCCGGCCGGGCGCTGCGCAAGATGGGCGCGGTCGACTTCGCCACCACCATCGCCCCGGGCCTGCGCGACGTGCTGATCACCGGGAAGATCAAGGAGGCGGTCACCCGCCGCAAGGACGGCCGTCCGGTCTACGACGCCGTCGTCGTCGACGCCCCGCCGACCGGGCGGATCACCCGGTTCCTCAACGTCACCGGCGAGATGGCCGGCCTGGCCCGCTCCGGGCCGATCAAGACCCAGAGCGACGGCGTCATGGCGGTGCTGCGCTCCCCGCAGACGGCGGTGCACCTGGTCACCCTGCTCGAGGACATGCCGGTGCAGGAGACCGCCGACGCCATCGCCGAGCTCACCGCGGTGGGCCTGCCGGTGGGCTCGGTCGTCGTCAACATGGCCACCGAGCCGGTGCTGCCGTCCGCGAGCCTGGCCCGGGCCGCCGAGGGCCGGCTCACCGGTGCCGACCTCGCGCCGGGACTGACCGCGGCCGGGCTCCCGGGCGACGGCGCCCTCGCCGACGCGCTGGCCGCCGAGGCCGTCGAGCACGCCCGGCGGTGGGCCGCCCAGGACGCGCTGCGCACCCGGGTGGAGGCCCTGGGACGGCCGACGGTGGAGCTGCCGCTGCTGACCGCACCGATCGACCTCGGCTGCCTGTTCGAGCTGGCCGGCCGCCTCGAGGACCACCTCGGTGCGGAGGTGGCGGCATGAGCGCCGCGGAGGAGACGCCCGGGACGCCGTCGCGGCCGGCCCGGACCGCTCGACCGGCGACCGACCGGCTCGCCCCGCCCCTGGACCTCGCGGCGCTGGTCGCCGACCCCGACACCCGGATCATCGTCTGCTGCGGCTCCGGCGGCGTCGGCAAGACGACGACGTCGGCCGCGCTCGCGCTGGCCGCCGCGGAGGCCGGCCGCCGGGTCGTCGTCCTCACCATCGACCCCGCCCGCCGGCTGGCCCAGTCGCTCGGGCTGGTCGAGCTGGACAACGAGCCGCGGCCGGTCGACGTCCCGGGGGTCCCGGGCGAGCTGCACGCGATGATGCTGGACATGAAGCGCACGTTCGACGACATCGTCGTGGCGCACTCGACCGCGGAGCGGGCCGAGCAGATCCTGGAGAACCCCTTCTACCAGACCCTCTCCTCGTCCTTCGCCGGGACGCAGGAGTACATGGCGATGGAGAAGCTGGGACAGCTGCGGGCCGGCGACGAGTGGGACCTCATCGTCGTCGACACCCCGCCGTCCCGGTCGGCGCTGGACTTCCTCGACGCCCCGAACCGGATGAGCCGCTTCCTCGACGGCACGATGATCCGGCTGCTGACCGCCCCCGCCCGGGCCGGCGGCCGGGCCGGGTTCAAGTTCGCCAGCGCCGGCTTCATGATCTTCACCCGGATCATCTCCAAGATCCTGGGCGGGCAGCTGCTGCGCGACATCTCCGCCTTCGTGGCCGCGCTGGACACGATGTTCGGCGGCTTCCGCGAGCGGGCCACGGCCACCTACGAGCTGCTGCGCAAGCCGGGGACCTGGTTCGTCGTCGTCGCGACGCCGGAGCCCGACGCGCTGCGGGAGGCCTCCTACTTCGTCGACCGGCTCTCCGCCGAGGGGATGCCGCTGGCCGGGCTGGTGCTCAACCGCACGCACCCGCCGGCGAGCACGACCCTGTCGGCCACCCGCGCCGAGGCCGCCGCCGAGGCGGTCGACGACGGGGACGCGGTCGCGGCCCTGGCCGCCGGCGTGCTGCGGGTGCACGCCGAGCGGATGACCCTCGCCACCCGCGAGCAGCGGCTGGCCGACCGGTTCACCAGCGCCCACCCCGAGGTGGCGATCCGGACCGTCCCCGCCGCGGCCGGCGACGTCCACGACCTCGACGGCCTGCGGACCATGGGCGAGGCCCTCACCGGTGCGGACGACGACACGCCGACCGGCGTGCCGCGCGCCCGGGTGCTGCCCGCGCGCCGCGCCTGAGACGGGACCCGCCGCCGGAACGCGCCGTACATTGGCGGGTGATGTCGACTCCCGCCCGCACCAGGGTCCTGGTCAAGCTCGCCACGCTGATCGTCGTGGCCGGCGCGCTCGTCGCCGCCCTCGCGCTGCCCGTCGTCGGCGGGGCCGGCGTCGTCGCGAGGAACTCCGCCACGCTGCTCGACGCGCTGCCGGTGGAGCTCACCGACGCCACGCCGGCGGGCAACTCCCGGGTGCTGGCGGCGGACGGGTCGCTGATCACCAGCTTCTACGCGAACAACCGCACCGTGGTGACGTCGGACCAGATCGCCGACGTCATGAAGCAGGCGCTGGTCGACATCGAGGACTCGCGCTTCTACCAGCACAACGGCCTGGACGTGCAGGGCACGCTGCGCGCCGCGGTGACCAACGTCGCCGCCGGGTCCGTGCAGGAGGGTGGCTCGACGCTCACCCAGCAGCTGGTCAAGCAGACCCTGCTGGAGACGGCCGACACCGCTGAGGACCGGCAGGCGGCGACCGAGCAGGACATCGGCCGCAAGCTGCGCGAGGCGCGCCTCGCCCTCGCCCTCGAGGAGACCTACGACAAGGACGAGATCCTCACCCGGTACCTCAACATCGTGTACTTCGGGCAGGGCGCCTACGGCATCCAGGCCGCCGCGCAGAAGTACTTCAGCGTCGACGCCGCCGACCTCACCCTCCCGCAGGCGGCGATGCTCGCCGGGCTGGTGCAGAGCCCGGCCAACGACGACCCGATCACCAACCCGGAGAACGCGCAGAACCGGCGCAACCAGGTGCTGCAGCGGATGTCCGACCTCGGCCACGTCACCGAGGCCGAGCTCGCCGAGATCTCCGGCCAGCCGGTGCAGGTGGCCCCCAGCCCCAACGCACCCAACGGCTGCATCGACGCCACGGTCGGCGGCTTCTTCTGCGCCTACGTCGCCGGGTACCTCACCGGCACGCTCGGCATCAGTCAGGAGCAGCTCGACGACGGCGGCCTGACCATCCAGACGACGCTCGACGCGCAGCTGCAGACCCTCGGCGACCAGGCGGTGCTCACCACCCTGCCGATGGGCGACCCGCTGGCCGGGATGTTCACCGCGATCGCGCCCGGCACCGGCCACGTGCTCGCGATGAGCGTGAACCGGCAGTACGGCTGCGCCGACCCGCAGTGCGAGTCGGTCGTGCTCAACACGGTCGCCAGCAAGGGCGCCGGGTCCACCTACAAGGTCTTCACCGCCGCGGCCGCGCTCGAGGCAGGCCTCCCGGCCAGCACCGTGATCAGCACCCCGGGCAACCGGTACACCTCGCGGGTCTACACGAACGGCAGCCAGCCCTACAGCGTCGAGAACGTCGGCAACTACCCCGACACCCTCGACATGGTGGGGGCCCTGGTCCGCTCCTCGAACACCTACTTCCTGGCGCTGGAGGACCGGCTCGGCAGCGTCGAGGGCCCGGTCCGCATGGCCGAGCGCATGGGCATGAACTTCGACCAGCCCAACCAGACCCCGGCCGACCGGATCATCGCCGAGAACCGGGGGTCGTTCACCCTCGGCGCCGAGGCCACCAGCCCGCTGGACCTGGCCAACGCCTACGCCACCCTGGGCGCCCAGGGGACCCAGTGCGACCCGGTCCCGGTGCTGCAGGTGCTCGACCGCAACGGCGAGCCGCTCACCGGCGACGACGGACGGCCGCTGGTCACCGGCGACAACTGCACGCCGAACTCGATCCCGGCCAACATCGCCAACACGCTGGCCAACATCCTCGTCGGCGACACCGCCAGCCCCGAGGGCACCGGCACCCGGGCGGCCATCCCGGGCCACCAGATCGCCGGCAAGACCGGCACCTCGCAGGGCCGGGACTCGGTGGCCTTCGTCGGCGTCATGCCCGAGTACGCGGTCAGCGTCATGGTCTTCAACCCCAAGACCCAGCAGGACGTCGGCGGCTACGGCGGCAACATGCCGGCGACGATCTTCCGGGACGCGATGACGCCCTACCTCGCCGACAAGCCCACCGCGGCCTTCCCGCCGGCCGACCCGGCCCTCCTGGGCCAGAACCAGCCCCCGCCCCCGCCCGCGCCCGTGGACGGCCCGGCCCCGGCCACCGGGGACGCGGACGGCCCGCCGGCCAACCCCGGCACCTGGGGCGGCAACCGCGGCGGGGGCGGCGGCCGGGGCAACTGAGCAAGGACCCGCTGCCCCCCACTGCTCGCGACCTCGCAGCGGTCCCCCTGCAGCGCGGCCCCGTCCCGGGTCCCGCCCCGAGCGTGGGAGGACGGGGTCCTTCGTCAGCCCAGCTGGCGGCGGACCTCCGCGGCCACGCGGGCACCCTCGGCCCGGCCGGCGACCTCGGCGTTGGCCGCGCCCATGACCCGGCCCATGTCCTTCATGCCGGTGGCGCCGGTCCGCGTGATCACGTCGGCGACCAGGGCGGCGAGGTCGGCGTCCTCGAGCTGCGCCGGCAGGTAGCCGGCCACGACCTCGCCCTCGGCCCGCTCCCGGTCGGCCTGCTCGGACCGGCCGGCTCCCGCGAAGGCCTCGGCCGCCTCCCGGCGGCGCTTGGCCTCCCGCCGCAGCACCGCGAGCACCTCGTCGTCGCTCAGCTCACGGGCCTCCTTGCCGGCGACCTCCTCCGCGCTGACCGCGGCGAGCACCATGCGCAGGGTGGCGGTGCGCAGCTCGTCCCGGGACTTCATCGCGGTGGTCAGGTCGGCGCGCAGCTGATCCTTGAGGGCGGACACGGCCCCAGCCTGGCACGGCCGCTGCCGCCCCGGACGCCCGGTGGCGCACCCCCGCGCCCGTAGGCTCCCGGACCGTGCGCTGGTACACCTTGCCCTCGGCCGCCGTCGCGGCGGGCACCGCGACGCTGGGCTACGCCTCGCTCTACGAGCGGACCCGCTGGACGCTGCGCCGCTTCGACGTCCCCGTGCTGGCCCCCGGCTCCGCGCCGCTGACCGTCCTGCACCTGTCCGACCTGCACATGACCGCCGGTCAGCGGTCCAAGCAGGAGTGGGTGGCCTCGCTGGCCGCACTGGAGCCCGACCTCGTCGTCGACACCGGCGACAACCTGGCCGGAGCCGACGCCGTCGGCCCGACGCTGCGCGCGCTGGACCCGCTGCTGGACCTCCCCGGCGCCTTCGTCACCGCCTCCAACGACTACTTCGCGCCGCGGCCGAAGAACCCGTTCGCGTACTTCACCCGCACCGACAAGCGGGTGCACGGCGAGGAGCTCCCGTGGCGCGACCTGCGCGACGGGATGACCGCCCGCGGCTGGCTCGACCTGACCAACGCCACGGGCGAGCTCACCGTGGCCGGCCGGCGGATCTCCTTCGCCGGCGTCGACGACTCGCACCTCCGGCGGGACCGCTACGACCTCGTCGAGGGCCCGGCCGACCCCACCGCCGACCTCCGGATCGGGCTGGCCCACTCCCCCGAGCCGCGGGTGCTCGACCGGTTCGCCGCCGACGGCCACGAGCTGCTGCTGTGCGGGCACACCCACGGCGGGCAGCTGCGGGTGCCGTTCTACGGCGCGCTGGTGACCAACTGCGGCATCGACCGGGCGCGCGCCCGCTGGCTGCACCGCTGGGCGCCGCCGGCGCCCGGCCGGCCCGCCGGCACCTGGCTGCACGTCTCGGCCGGGCTCGGGACCAGCCCGTACGCGCCCGCCCGGTTCGCCTGCCCGCCCGAGGCGACGCTGCTGACCCTCACCGCCCGGGAGCCGTGACGGAGGACCCCTCTGCCCCCACCGTCGGAGGGCCCTGCAGAAGGGCCGCGGGGAGCGGGACGGTACAGTGGTCGCCGCACGCCTCGGGGTGTGGCGCAGCTTGGTAGCGCGCGTCGTTCGGGACGACGAGGCCGCAGGTTCAAATCCTGTCACCCCGACCCACTGCCCAGGGGCCGCCGGAAGGCGGCCCCTGGGTCGTTCCGGGGGCGGGATCGTCCGTCTCCGGTTGGGGAGCCCGTGCGGCGGGCACCGGGGACCTGATGACCGAGTGGTTGCTCCTCCTCGCCGCCGTGGTGCTGACCGCACTCACCGGCTTCTTCGTCGCCGCCGAGTTCTCCCTCACCACCGTGGACCGGGGGCGCGCCGAGGAGGCCGCCCGCGCCGGTGACAGGGGAGCCGGCGGCGTGGTGACCGCGCTGCGGTCGCTCTCCACCCAGCTCTCGGCCGCCCAGCTGGGCATCACGCTGACCACCCTGGTGGTCGGTTACCTCGCCGAGCCGGCCCTGGGTGAGCTGCTGCGCGGCCCGCTGGAGGCGGTGGGCGTCTCCGGCGGCGCGGCCACCGCGGTCTCCTACGGCCTGGCCCTGGCGCTGGCCACGACGCTGCAGATGCTGCTCGGGGAGCTGGGGCCCAAGAACCTCGCGATCGCCAACCCGCTCGGCGTGGCCACGTTCGTGGCGCCGGGCATGCGGGCGTTCACCGCGGTCACGGGCGTCGTCGTGAACAACCTGCAGCGGCTGGCCAACGCGATCGTGCGCCGGCTGGGCTTCGAGCCGCGCGAGGAGCTCGACTCCGCCCGCGGCGCCGACGAGCTGGCCGCCGTCGCCCGCCGCTCGGCCGAGGAGGGCGACCTCTCCCCCGTCGCCGCCCGGCTGCTGGAGCGTTCGCTGAAGCTGCGGCACAAGTACGCCACCGACGTCATGACGCCGCGCACCCGGCTGTGGACGCTGCGGGCCAGCGCCACGGCCGCCGACGTCCTCGCCGCGGCCACCGAGTCGGGCAACTCCCGCTTCCCCGTGTACGGCTCCGACCTCGACGAGGTCACCGGCGTGGTGCACGTCAAGCGCGCCGTCGCCGTCCCCGAGGGCGAGCGCTCCCGCCGCACGGCCGGGGAGCTGGCCGACCCGGTGCTCGCCGTCCCGTCGTCGCTGCGGCTCGAGCGGCTGATGGACCTGCTGCGCGAGCAGGGCCTGCAGATCGCGCTGGTCGTCGACGAGTGGGGCGCCACGCACGGCGTGGTGACGCTGGAGGACATCGTCGAGGAGCTGGTCGGTGAGATCACCGACGAGACCGACCGGCCGCTGCGCACACTGCGCCAGGTCGACGACGGCCGGTGGGTGCTCTCCGGGCTGCTGCGCCCCGACGAGGTGCTCGAGCGCACCGGCATCCCGGTGCCCGAGGGCCGCTACGAGACGCTGGCCGGGTACCTCGCCGAGCAGCTGCAGCGGCTGCCCGAGGCCGGCGACACGGTGGAGCTCGACGGCGCGCGGCTCACCGTCGAGTCGCTCGACGGCCGGCGGGTCGCCCGCGTGCGGGCCGAGCGGACGGTGGTGGTGCCGTCGGGCGCCACGGCGTCCCGGGTCCGCGCCGAGCGGGAGGTCGCGGCATGAGCGACGCCGTCAGCCTGCTGGTGCTGGTGGCGCTGCTGCTGGGCAACGCGTTCTTCGTCGCGGCGGAGTTCGCGCTGGTGTCGGCCCGGGTCGACCAGCTCGAGCCGCGCGCGGACGCCGGCAACGCGCGGGCGAAGAAGACCCTCGCCGCCATGCGCAACGTCTCGCAGATGATGGCCGGCGCGCAGCTGGGCATCACGCTGTGCTCGCTGGGCCTCGGCGCCGTCGGCGAACCCGCCGTCGCCCACCTCATCGAGGCGCCCATGGCCGCCCTCGGCGTCCCCGAGGCGCTGCTGCACCCCATCGCCCTGGTCATCGCGCTGTCGATCGTCACCGTGCTGCACATGGTGCTCGGCGAGATGGTGCCCAAGAACATCACCATCGCCGGGCCCGACCGCGCGGCGCTGGCCCTCGGCCCGCCGCTGGCCACCTTCACCCGGCTGCTCCGCCCGGTGATCTGGTTCTTCAACACGATCGCCAACGCCTTCGTGCGGCTCTTCGGCGTCACGCCCACCGACGAGGTGGCCGCCAGCTTCGACGAGACCGAGATCAGCTCGATGGTCACCCAGTCGCAGCAGGAGGGGTTGCTGGGCAGCGAGGTCGGCCAGCTGGCCGCCGGTGCCCTGACCTTCGAGCAGCACACCGTCGAGGACGTCCTGCTGCCGATGGACGGCGTGGTCACGGTGCCGCGCTCGACCACGCCGCGGCAGCTGGAGGCCGTCGTCGCCGAGCACGGCTTCAGCCGCTACCCGGTCCAGGGCGAGGACGGCGCGCTGCTGGGCTTCGTGCACGTCAAGGACGTGCTGGGCATCGACGCCGAGGGACGCGAACGGCCCGTCCCCGACGAGCACGTCACCCCGCTGGTGCCGTTGGCACCGGGCAGCACGCTGCCCGAGGTCCTCGCCGAGATGCGGGCCCAGGGCGCGCACCTCGGCGGCGTGGTGGCCGACCGGCGGACCGTGGGCCTGGTGGCCCTGGAGGACGTCCTCGAGCTGCTCATCGGCGACGTGCGCGACGCCGCGGCCGAGCACACGCGGGTGCTGGCCGACCGGGCTGCCCGCGCCGGCCGGGCCGGGTACCCGGCGGGCGCCGGCGCCGGGGGACGATGAGCCGGCGAGGGAGCGTGCGACCTCGCCCGACGACACCGCAGTGCCGCACGAGTGCGGCGCCGAGCGCCAGCGAGGAGTCCGCATGAGTGCCGAGACCACCGCGCCCGTCCTCCCGCCCGACGTCACCGCCCGGTGGCAGGCCCGCTTCCGCGCACCCCGGGTCAGCCTGCCCGACTGGGCGCTGCACGCCCCGCACCGCAGCCTGTACTCCTCCGACGTGAGCGGCGTGGTCGAGCAGTACGCCTGGGACCGCACGACCGACGTGCACCGCCAGGTCACCGACCGGGCCAACGGCACCCTGATCAGCACGATCAGCCCGGACGGCGAGACGATCTGGTGGTTCGCCGACACCGACGGCGACGAGTTCGGCGTCTGGATGGTGCAGCCGTTCCGCGGCGGTGCGGACCGGGTCGCCGTCCCGGAGGTCGGGCCGGCCTACCCCGCCGGGCTGGAGATCGGCGCCTCGGTCGTCGCGGTCGGCCGCTCCACCGACGACGGCAGCGAGCTGTGGCTGGTCCCCTCCGGCGGGACGCCGAGGGTGGTCTACCGGCACGAGGACCCGGCCTCGGTGGACGCGCTCACCCTCGACGACGAGCTGCTGGTGATCTCGCACTCCGAGCACGGCGACCCGCGCTACCCGGCACTGCGGGTGCTGCGCACCGACGACGACTCCGTGGTGGCGGAGAAGTGGGACGGCGAGGGCCGCGGCCTGCACGCGCTGGAGTTCGCGCCGCTGCCCGGCGACCGGCGGCTGCTGGTGGGCCACGAGCGGCGCGGCCGGGAGGAGCTGCTGGTCTGGGACGTCACGACGGGCACCGAGACCGAGATCGTGCTCGACCTGCCCGGGGACGTAACCGCCGGCTGGTACCCCGACGGTTCGGCGCTGCTGGTCGGCCACGACCACGCCGCCCGCAGCGAGCTCTACCGCTACGACCTCGGCAGCGGGGCGCTGGAGCGGCTGGACACCCCGCGCGGCGTCGTCCGCGGGGCCACCGCCCGCCCCGACGGCACGGTGGAGCTCGCCTGGTCCTCCTCGCAGGAACCGCCGGTGGTCCGCCGCGCCGACGGGCCGGTGGTGCTGGCCGCGCCCGGCGAGGAGCCGCCCGCGGCCTTCCCGGTCGAGGACCGCTGGGTGCCCGGGCCGGGCGGCGACGTCCACGCGCTGGTCGTGCGCCCGGCGGGGCCGGCGCCGTACGCGACGGCCTTCCTCGTGCACGGCGGCCCGGAGGCGGCCGACGACGACTCCTACCGCGCCCGCCGCGCCGCCTACGTCGACGCCGGGTACGCCGTGGTGCACGTCAACTACCGCGGCTCCAGCGGCTACGGCAGCGCCTGGCGGGACGCGCTCACCGGCCGGCCGGGGCTCACCGAGCTCGAGGACGTCGCCGCGGTGTACGACGCGCTGGTCGAGGAGGGTTTCCTCGACCCGTCGCGGGCGCTGATCTCCGGCGGGTCGTGGGGCGGGTTCCTCACCCTGCTCGGCCTGGGCACCCAGCCGGAGCGCTGGGCCGCGGGGATCGCCGAGGTGCCGGTGGCCGACTACCTGGCCGCCTACGAGGACGAGATGGAGGGCCTGCGGGCCTACGACCGGGCGCTGTTCGGCGGCTCCCCGGACGAGGTGCGCGACGTCTACGTGCGGTCCTCGCCGATCACCTACGTCGAGCAGGTGCGCGCGCCGGTCCTCGTCGTCGCCGGGGCCAACGACCCGCGCTGCCCGATCCGCCAGATCGAGAACTACCTGGGCCGGCTCGAGGAGCTCGGCGCGCCGCACGAGGTGTACCGCTTCGACGCCGGCCACGGCTCGCTGGTCATCGAGGAGACGATCCGCCAGGTGGAGACGGCGCTGTCCTTCGCGCTCCGCCACGTCGCACCGTGAGCCGGGCGGGCAGCGCGGCGACGACGGCGAGGGTCACCAGCAGGTAGAGGTCCTCGACGACGATCCCGCGCACGCCGGCGTCGTGGTGGTGGCCGGTCAGGGCGAAGGCGAACCAGATCGACGACGAGGCGAGCACCAGCGTCGTGACGGCCGCCAGCGACCCGGCCAGGACGCGCGAGCGGTCCCGCCACCACCGCGGGGTGCCCGGCGCGGACGGGGCGCCTGCGGCGAGGTCGACGAGCACCACCAGCGCCGGCACCAGCCAGACGAAGTGGTGCGACCAGGAGACGGGGCTGACCAGGCAGGCGGCCAGCCCGGTCAGCGCGACGCCGGCCAGGTCGTCCCCGGCGCGGGCCGCCCGCACGGCGCGGGTCAGCACCAGCGCCAGGACACCGACGGCCAGGACCAGCCAGACCGCTCTCGGGGGCTCGCCGGGGTCGGCGAGGCGGGCCAGCGCACCGAGCAGCGACTGGTTGGAGGTCTTGTCCAGGCGGCCGACCCGCTCGGTCTCCCACAGCGTCTGGGTCCAGAACCGCCACGACGTCGCCGGCGCCACGGCTGCGGCCAGCAGGGTCGCCCCCGCGGCGGTGGACACCGCGACCCCGGCCGCGCGCCGTCGGCCGGTGAGCAGCAGGTAGACCACGAACAGGCCGGGGGTCAGCTTCACCGCCGCGGCCAGCCCGATGCCGACGCCCGCCCACCGGGAACCGCGCCGGAGGGCGGCGACGTCGGCCAGGACGAGCGCGGCCAGGAACAGGTTGACCTGGCCGAAGCCCATCGTCTCCCGGACCGGCTCGAGGACGAACAGCGCGGGGACGGCGACCACCCAGGCGAACGGCAGCGGCCACCCGTGCCGCCGGGCCACCGGGACCACCAGCCAGCGCGTCAGCCCGGCCAGGACGGCGACGTTGAGCAGCGTGTGCGCGCTCGCCACGGCCCAGAACGGCAGCGCGGCCATCGGGACGACCAGGAGCGCGGCGAACGGCGGGTAGGTGAAGCCGTAGGGGCTGCGGCCGTAGGTGAAGTCGTACAGCGGCCGCCCGTCGAGCCACCACACGACGGCGCCGCGGTAGACGCGCAGGTCGAAGAAGTCGTGCCAGGGGTCGTTGGGCACCACCGTCGACACCCCGGCGACGACCGCGGACAGCAGCAGGACGACCGCGACCTGCCCGGCGACCCGGGCACGGCCGGCCGGGAGCGGGGTCCTGCCGCCCACCGGAGCCGGCCGCCCTCGGCGCCCTAGCGACCCCGCTCCAGCAGCAGCTCGGCGATCTGGACGGTGTTGAGGGCCGCCCCCTTGCGCAGGTTGTCGTTGCTGACGAACAGCGCGAGGCCGCGGCCGCCGTCGACGCCGTCGTCCTGCCGGATGCGGCCGACGTAGCTCGGGTCCTGCCCGGCGGCCTGCAGCGGGGTCGGGACGTCGGTGAGCTGCACGCCGGGCGCGGTCGAGAGCAGCTCGGTGGCGCGCTCGACGCTGATCGGCCGGTCGAACTCGACGTTGAGCGACAGCGAGTGCCCCGTGAAGACCGGCACGCGCACGCAGGTGCCCGACACCCGCAGGTCGGGGATGCCGAGGATCTTGCGGCTCTCGTTGCGGAGCTTCTGCTCCTCGTCGGTCTCGAACGAGCCGTCGTCGACGACCGAGCCGGCCATCGGCAGCACGTTGAACGCGATCGGCGCGACGTACTTCTGCGGCTCGGGGAAGGTCACCGCGGCGCCGTCGTGGGTGAGCTCGGCAGCCTTGTCGACGACGGCCCGCACCTGCCCGTCGAGCTCGTCGACGCCGGCCAGCCCGCTGCCGGAGACCGCCTGGTAGGTGCTGGCCACGATGCGGACGAGCCCGGCGTGCGCGTGCAGGGGCTGCAGCACCGGCATCGCGGCCATGGTGGTGCAGTTCGGGTTGGCGATGATCCCCTTGGGGACGTGGGCCAGGGCCTGCGGGTTGACCTCGCTGACGACCAGCGGGACGTCGGGGTCGCGGCGCCAGGCGGAGCTGTTGTCGATGACGGTCACCCCGGCCGCGGCGAAACGCGGGGCCTGCGCGCGCGAGGTCGAGGCACCGGCCGAGAAGATCGCGATGTCCAGGCCGGTGGGGTCGGCCGTGGCGGCGTCCTCGACGGTGATCTCGCCGCCGGCCCACGGCAGGGTGCTGCCGGCGGAGCGGGCGCTGGCGAAGAAGCGCAGCTCGGCCAGCGGGAAGCGCCGCTCGGCGAGCAGCCGCCGCACGACGGCGCCGACCTGGCCGGTCGCGCCGACGACCCCGACCCGCAGGCCGTCGCCGTTCCAGGTGCTGGGGGTGCTCATCGTCCAGTCCCTCCGTAGACGACCGCCTGCTCGTCGGCGGTGCCGAGGTCGAAGGCGTCGTGGACCGCGCGGACGGCGACGTCCACGTCGGTGTCGCGGCACACCACGGAGATGCGGATCTCCGAGGTGCTGATCAGCTCCAGGTTGACCCCGGCGTCGGCCAGCGAGCCGAAGAAGCGGGCCGACACGCCGGGGTGCGAGCGCATGCCGGCGCCGACCAGGCTCACCTTGCCGATGTGCTGGTCGAAGCGGACGTCGCTGTAGCCGACGGTGTGCTTGACCCCCTCCAGCGCGGCGATGGCCGCCGGGCCGTCGCTCTTGGGCAGCGTGAAGGAGATGTCGGCGAGCTTGCTGGCCTCGGCGGACACGTTCTGCACGATCATGTCGATGTTGATCTCCGCGTCGGCGAGGACCCGGAAGATCCGCGCGGCCTCGCCCGGCCGGTCCGGGACGCCGTAGACGGTGATCTTGCCCTCGCTGCGGTCGTGCGCGACGCCGGTGATGATCGCCTGTTCCACGCTGAGGTCCTCCATCGAGCCGGTCACCACGGTGCCGGGGAGCTGTGAGTAGGAGCTGCGGACGTGCACGGGGATGCCGTAGCGGCGGGCGTACTCGACACACCGGAGCACCAGCACCTTCGCCCCGGAGGCGGCCAGCTCGAGCATCTCCTCGTAGGTGACCGTCTCCAGGCGCCGGGCGTTGGGGACGATCCGCGGGTCGGCGGTGAAGACGCCGTCGACGTCGGTGTAGATCTCGCAGACGTCGGCCCGCAGCGCCGCGGCCACGGCGACGGCGGTGGTGTCGGAGCCGCCGCGGCCGAGCGTGGTGATGTCCTTGGTGTCCTGGCTGACGCCCTGGAACCCGGCGACGATGACGATCGAGCCCTCGTCGAGCGCCGAGCGCAGGCGGCCGGGCGTGACGTCGATGATCCGCGCCCTGCCGTGGCTGGAGGTGGTGATCACCCCCGCCTGCGAGCCGGTGAACGACCGGGCCTCGTAGCCGTGCGTGCTGATCGCGATGGCCAGCAGCGCCATGGAGATGCGCTCGCCGGCGGTGAGCAGCACGTCGAGCTCGCGGCCGGGCGGGTCGTCGGTGATCTGGCTGGCCTGGTCGAGCAGCTCGTCGGTGGTGTCGCCCATCGCGGAGACGACCACGACGACGTCGTTGCCGGCCTTCTTCTCCGCGACGATGCGCTCGGCCACGCGCTTGATGTGGGCGGCGGAGGCCACGGAGGAGCCACCGTACTTCTGCACGACGAGGGCCACGGGTCCACAGGCTACCGATGCGGGCGGGCGGCGCCCGACTCCCCGTCCGTGTGCACCCCCGTTGCGCCCCTCCGCCCCGGCACGATGTGATCGCCGGGTGACCGCTCCCGAGGACTGGCTGCTCAGTGCCGAGGAGCGGGGGAACCCGGCCACGGACCTGCCGGCGTGGACCGAGGGCAACCTCGCCATCCCCCTGGTGCACGGGACCACCTACTTCGACCGCCTGGTCGAGGTGGTCGAGCAGCTCGACGAGGACGACCACCTGTTCTTCACCGACTGGCGCGGCGACCCCGACGAGGAGCTGCGCCCCGGCGGGCCGACGGTGGCCCAGCTGTTCACCGAGGCGGTCCGCCGCGGGGTGACCGTGCGCGGGCTGGTCTGGCGCTCGCACGTGGACTGGCTGTCGTTCAGCGCGCGGGAGAACCGGGCGCTCGACCGCGAGGTGGAGGACGGCGGCGGCCTGGTGGTGCTCGACCAGCGGGTCCGACGCGGGGGCAGCCACCACCAGAAGCTCGTCGTCTGCCGGCACGACCAGGACTCCACGAAGGACGTCGCCTTCGTCGGCGGCATCGACCTGTGCCACAGCCGGCGCGACGACGCCGACCACCGCGGCGACCCGCAGACGCTGCCGATGTCCTCGGCCTACGGGCCCACCCCGCCGTGGCACGACGTCCAGCTGGAGATCCGCGGACCGGCCGTGGCGGCGGTGGACACGGTCTTCCGGGAGCGGTGGGACGACCCGACCGACCCCGACTCCGGCAACCCGATCGCGCACGTCCTCGACCGGCTGCGGCACGGCCGGGTGGACGCCGACCCGCTGCCGCCACAACTGCCACCCCCGCCGCCGGCCGGGCCGCACCTGGTGCAGAACCTGCGGACCTACCCCGCCATCCGGCCGCCCTACGACTTCGCCCCGGACGGCGAGCGCTCGATCGCCCGCGGCTACAGCAAGGCGATCAGGCGGGCGCGCCGGCTGGTGTACCTCGAGGACCAGTACATGTGGTCGGCCGACGTCGCCCGCCTGTTCGCCGAGGCGCTGGCCGGGTACGACGACCTGCACCTGGTGGTCGTGGTCCCGCGGGTGCCCGACCAGGAGGGCGCGATCGCCGAGCGGCCGCAGTACGTCGGGCGGTGGGAGGCGATCGAGGCGTGCCGGCGGGCCGGCCGCGACCGGGTGCACGTCTACGACGTCGAGAACCACGAGGCAACGCCGGTGTACATGCACGCGAAGGTGTGCGTGGTCGACGACGTGTGGGCCAGCGTGGGCAGCGACAACTTCAACCGGCGCTCGTGGACCCACGACAGCGAGCTCTCCAGCGCCGTCCTCGACACCACCCTCGACCCCCGGGAGCCGCGCGACCCGGCCGGCACCGGCGACGGCGCGCGCACCTTCGCCCGCGACCTGCGGCTGCAGCTGGCCCGCGAGCACACCGACCGGGCCGCCGACGGCAGCGAGGACGCCGACCTGGTCGACCCCGCGGCGTTCGTCGCCACGCTCGACGCCGCGGCCGACGCGCTCGACGCCTGGCACGACGGCGGCCGCGTCGGCCCGCGCCCCCGCGGCCGGCTGCGCCACCACCGGCCCGAGCGCCTGTCGCTGCCGACCCGGCTGTGGGCCACGCCGGTCTACCGCCTGGTCGACGACCCCGACGGCCGCCCCCTGCGCCTCCGCCGCCGCGGCGACTTCTGAGCCCGCCGCCCGCCGCCGCTCCTGCGTCCCGCTCCCCGCCCGCGGACACCCGGCAGGTACACCTCCGGCGTCCTCGTGCTCTGCCCCCGATACGGACCAGAGCACGAGGTCGCACAACCCCTAGCACCCTCGACCCCTCGTGCTCTGGTCCGGACCGTGGGCAGAGCACGACCGTCCCCAGGGTGGTGAGGGGCCGTGCGGCAGGTCGATCTACGGCCACGCCGGCCGCGTGGCCGAGTTCGAGCTGTCCGGGATCCTGCGGCGCATCCGCCGCACGGCCGACGTGTCGCAGCGGGAACTGGCCGAGCGCAGCGGCCTGTCCAAGACGGCGATCGCCACGGCCGAGGCGGGCACGCGCGGACTCGACGCCCGGAACCTGGCCCGCGCCGCGGCCGTCGCCGGGCTCCGGCTCGCGCTGCTGGACGGCGACGGCGTGGAGATCGTCCCCATGGACGGCGACGCCGTCCGGGACGACGGCGGCCGGCGCTTCCCCGCCCACCTCGACACACGGCACGGCGACGACGGCTGGTGGCACGGTCCGCACCGCTACGACCGCCCACCGGTCACCTACACGTTCACGCGTGACCGGGGCACCAGGGACCGCCTCCGTCGGGCGCGAGGGGGCACCCCCGCCGACCACCAGCAGCCGCGCCCCGGCGACACGCCGGCCGAGCGGGCCGCGGCGCGGCGGGCGGCGGCCCGCCGGGCTCGTGTCGAGGAGCTCGAGCGCCGCCGCTCAGCGGGACGCCGGCCGATCGACGACCTCCGCTGCACCTGCCCGCCGGCCTGCGACGAGTTCCTGCTCGACGAGGAGCCACCCCGGCCCGGGGAACGGCCGCGGCACGCCGCGGACTGCCCGTGTGGCTGCGACGCCGGCTGACCCGCTGCTACCGTGATGACCGTGCGCGGCAGCCTCCTGCTTACCCGCCGCGGCGAGGCCCTCTCCTAGGTCGGCCCCCTCGCCGCGGAGATCCTGCCGTGTGTTCGGGTGCGTCCCCGGCGCCTGCTGACCGCCCCCAGGAGCGACAGTCCAGCCCGCGCCAGAGGAGTCGAGTCCCCGTGAGCACCCCGCAGCACCCGCACGCCCGCAACCCCCAGCGTCCCTCGCGCATGCCGATCCACCGCTACGCCCCCTTCCAGCAGATCGACCTGCCCGACCGCACCTGGCCGGCGAAGGTCACCACCGCGGCCCCGCGCTGGTGCGCCGTCGACCTGCGCGACGGCAACCAGGCCCTCATCGACCCGATGACCCCCGACCGCAAGCGGCGGATGTTCGAGCTGCTGGTCCGGATGGGCTACAAGGAGATCGAGGTCGGCTTCCCCGCGGCCAGCCAGACCGACTTCGACTTCATCCGCCAGCTGGTCGAGGACGACCTGGTACCCGACGACGTCACCGTCCAGGTGCTCACCCAGGCCCGCGACGAGCTGATCGAGCGCACCTTCGAGTCCCTGCGCGGCGCCCGGCAGGCGATCGTGCACCTGTACAACTCGACCAGCACCCTGCAGCGGCGCGTGGTCTTCGGCTCCGACCGCGCCGGCATCGTCGACATCGCCGTCCACGGCGCGCAGCTGGTGCGCAAGCTGGCCGAGCAGATGGGCGACACCGAGATCCGCTACCAGTACAGCCCGGAGTCCTTCACCGGCACCGAGCTGGACTTCGCCGTCGAGATCTGCAACGCGGTCACCGACGTCTGGGAGCCGACCCCCGACCGGCCGACCGTCCTCAACCTGCCCGCGACCGTCGAGATGGCCGAGCCCACCGTCTACGCCGACCAGATCGAGTGGATGCACCGCAACCTGGGCCGCCGCGACGCCGTCGTCCTGTCCCTGCACCCGCACAACGACCGCGGCACCGCCGTCGCCGCCGCCGAGCTGGGCCACCGTGCCGGCGCCGACCGCATCGAGGGCTGCCTGTTCGGCAACGGCGAGCGCACCGGCAACGTGGACCTGGTCACGCTGGGCCTGAACCTGTTCAGCCAGGGCATCGACCCGCAGATCGACTTCTCCGACATCGACGAGATCCGCCGCACCGTCGAGTACTGCAACCAGCTGGGCGTGCACGAGCGGCACCCCTACGGCGGCGACCTGGTCTACACCGCCTTCTCGGGCTCGCACCAGGACGCGATCAACAAGGGCTTCGCGGCGCTGGCCGCCGACGCGCAGGCCGCCGGCAGGACCGTCGACGAGATGCCCTGGGCGGTCCCGTACCTGCCGATCGACCCCAAGGACGTCGGCCGCAGCTACGAGGCGGTCATCCGGGTGAACAGCCAGTCCGGCAAGGGCGGCGTCGCCTACATCATGAAGACCGAGAACCAGCTCGACCTGCCGCGCCGGCTGCAGATCGAGTTCAGCGCGGTCATCCAGCGGCACACCGACGACGAGGGCGGTGAGGTGACCGCCCAGCAGATGTGGGCCGCGTTCAGCAGCGAGTACCTGCCCGACCCGGACACGCCGTGGGGCCGCTTCGCGCTCAGCGGCCACCGGCACACCGCCCACGGCGACCAGGTCGACGAGATGGTGGTCGAGCTGACCGACGAGGGGGTCCCGGTGGTCGTCGAGGGCCGGGGCAACGGCCCGATCGCGGCCTTCGTCGACGCGCTGCGGAGCCTCGACGTCGACGTCCGCGTCCTGGACTACGCCGAGCACGCGCTCTCGGCCGGCGGTGACGCCCGGGCCGCCGCCTACGTCGAGTGCGCCGTGGGCGACCGCGTGCTGTGGGGCGTGGGCATCGACCCGAACATCGTCTCGGCGTCGCTGCGCGCGGTCGTCTCGGCGGTGAACCGGGCCCAGCGGTAGGCCACCGGAGCCCGGCCGGCAGGAGCTCAGCCGGCCGGCCGGGCCTCCGGGTCCTCGGGTGGGGCGTCGCCGGGCTCGTCGCCGTGGTGGCGCACGTCCTGGTGACCGGCACTGCCGAACTCGTCGACCAGCAGCAGGTCCCGGCGCACGTGCCGGCGGCGGTAGGCCACCCGGCTGATCAGGTGCGCGCTCACCGGTGCGGTCAGCAGCTGGAAGGCCGCCACGAGCAGCAGCATCCAGGCGTTGGCCCAGCCGTCGAGCCGGATGGCGGCCCCGACCATGACGAGCAGGACACCGAGCACCTGGGGCTTGGTGCCGGCGTGCATCCGGGACAGCACGTCCGGGAAGCGCACCAGCCCCAGCCCGGCGGTGAGACACAGGACGGCGCCGGCCAGCAGGCAGGCGAAGGCCACGACGTCGGCGAGTGCGGTCACCACCGGCTCTCCCTTACCTCGGCGGCCACCGGCAGGCCGAGGTCCCGGCCGTCCCCGGTGCGCGAGCGCAGCAGCATCCCGCCGACGTAGCGGGCCACCGACACCGAGCCGACGAAGGCCAGCAGCGCCACGACCACCAGCACCGGCACGAGCGTCGGGTCGCGCACCAGCGCGGCGTGGACCGCCAGGCCGGCGGAGATGATCACCAGGAGCGTGTCCGTGGCGACCACCCGGTCCAGCAGCGACGGACCGCGGGCCAGCCGGACGAGGGCGAGCAGCGCTCCCCCGCCGATCAACGCGTACAGCGCCGCGGCGACGAGTGTCACGGCGTCGGCACCCCCTCTCCGGACTGCGCCTCGAGGGCGGCGACGTCGTCGGCCGAGCCGAACGCCCGGACCAGCCGCTCCTCGACCACGAGGACGTGGGCCTTCTTCCGCGCCACGTCGGCCAGGTCGCGCACGGGCAGCAGGTGGAGGGTCATCACCCGCTGCTCCCGGTCCAGGTCCAGCACCAGGGACCCGGGGACGAGCGAGGTCGCCTCGGCGACCATCGTCAGCAGCAGGTCGGAGTCGGCGCGCAACTGGACCTGCACGATCGCGGTGCGGTGCACCCCGCCGGGTCGCAGGGCCTGCCAGGCGACGTCGGCACCGGACACGAACAGGTCGACGACGAAGTGCCCCAGGAAGGCCAGCAGCGGCGCCGGCCGGAGCCGGACCCCGCCGACCACGTGCGGCAGCGGCAGCAGCGTCAGCACGGTCAGGGCGACGAGCAGGCCGGACAGCAGGTTCGCCCACGACCAGGTGCCCCACAGCAGCATCCAGACCACGACCAGCCACACGACCAGCGGGATCTGGTGGCGCAGCCGGGTCGCGGCGGGCTCGACGCTCACGGAGCCTCCTCGCTGGCGCTCGTCGCCTCCGTGAGCGGCGCTGCCGTGCTCATGCGTGAGCTCGCGAGCTCGCTCACGGCACCTCCTCCGTCCCGAACACCGAGGACACGTAGGGCGTGCGGTCCACCAGGTCCGTCGCGGCCCGGTCGGCCAGGCCGTACAGCGGCCCGGCCAGCCCGGTGAGGGCCACGGTGAGCGTGACCAGCGCCGCGGTGGCGCCCACCATCGTCCCGGGCAGCGGGCGCAGCGCCCGGACCGCCCCCGCCGCGGGCGGGAGGTCGGGCTCGGTCGCCGTCGCCACCGCGGTGTGCCGGCGCCACGCCTCCTGCAGCGCGGTGCGTGCCCCGCCGTCCGGGGACGCCTCCCCGTCGGAGGACGCCGCACCGTCGCCCGTGGCCCGGGGCCGCAGCGTGGCGGCCGCGGCTGCCGCGGCGGCGGCCGCGGTGTCCTCGGCCGGCGCCTGGCTCGGGGACCGCCAGAAGGCACGGGTCCAGACGCGGGCGACCGCGAGCAGCGTGAGCAGGCTGGTCACCACCCCGCCGGCGACCAGCGTGAACGCCGCGGCGCTGCCCTCGGCGACGCCGGCCTGCAGGAGGCCGAGCTTGCCGATGAAGCCCGACAGCGGCGGGATCCCGGCCAGGTTCATCGCCGGCACGAAGAACAGCACGGCCAGCAGCGGCGAGCGCCGGGCCATGCCGCCGAGCCGGTTCACCGACGTCGTCCCGCCCTGGCGCTCGACCAGCCCGGCGACCAGGAACAGCGTCGTCTGGATGGCGATGTGGTGGGCCACGTAGAAGACCGCGCCGGCCAGCCCCGCCGCCGTCCCCAGGGCGATGCCGAACACCATGTAGCCGATGTGGCTGACCAGCGTGAACGACAGCATCCGCCGCAGGTCGCTCTGCGCGACCGCGCCGAGGATGCCGATCAGCATCGTGGCCAGCGCCGCCCACATCAGCACGTCGTCGAGCGCGCCGCCGGGGAACAGCAGCGTCTGGGTGCGGATGATCGCGTACACGCCGACCTTGGTGAGCAGGCCGGCGAAGACGGCGGTGACCGGGGCGGGCGCGGTCGGGTAGCTGTCGGGCAGCCAGGCCGACAGCGGGAAGACCGCGGCCTTGATGCCGAACGCGATGAGCAGCATCGACTGCAGCAGCACCTGCGTGCCCTCGGGCAGCTCGCCGAGCCGGACCGCGAGCTGCGCCATGTTCACCGTGCCGGTCGCGGCGTAGACCAGGCCGATCGCGGCGAGGAACACCAGCGAGCTGGTCAGGCTGACCACGACGTAGGTGATGCCGCCGCGGATGCGCGCCGCCGTGCCACCGAGGGTGAGCAGCACGTAGGAGGCCATGAGCAGGATCTCGAAGCCGACGTAGAGGTTGAACAGGTCACCGGCGAGGAAGGCGTTGCCCACGCCCGCGACGAGCACCAGGAACGTCGGGTGGAAGATCGACAGCGGCGTCTCCTCCGACCCGTCGGCCGCGCCCTGGCCGACGGCGAACACGAGGACGCCCAGCGCCACGGTCGAGGCGACCACCAGCATCAGCGCCGACAGCCGGTCGACGACCAGCACGATGCCCAGCGGGACCGGCCAGCCGCCGACGGACACCGAGCTCGCGCCCTCGGCGTCCGCGACGAGCAGCAGGACGACCGAGACGGCGAGCACGGCGGACAGCACGGTCACGCTGAGGGTGCGCTGGAAGGTCGGGTGGCCGGAGACGAGCAGCGCGCCGGCCGCCCCCAGCAGCGGGAGCAGCACCGGCAGCGGAGCGAGGACCTCGATCACCGGCTGCCGCTCCCCGCGGGCAGGTCGACGTCGTCGGCCAGGTCGTCGAGGTCCCCGGCGAGGCTGTCGGCGTGGCCGGCGGCCCGGTCGTCGGGGTCCAGGTCGTCCGGGTCGAGCTCGTCGGCGTCCGGAGCCCGCCGGGCGGCGACCCGGCGGTCCTCCTCGTCGGTGCCGACGGCCTCGTTGCGGGCCAGCCGCCAGGAGCGGTGGATGATCGCCAGCACGAACGCCGAGACGCCGAAGGTGATCACGATGGCGGTCAGGATCAACGCCTGCGGCAGCGGGTCGTTGATCTCCTCCGGGTCGGAGTAGCCGAGGATCGGCGCGAGCCCCGAGGGTCCGCCGGTGGACAGCAGCAGCAGGTTGGTCGCGTTGCCCAGCAGCACGAAGCCCAGCAGCACGCGGGTGAGGCTGCGGTCCAGGAGCAGGTACACCCCCGCCGCGTAGAGCCCGCCGATCATCACCGGCAGCACGATCGTGGGGGTCATCGCAGCACCACCTCCCCGGGGTCGAGTTCGATCGGGTCCTCCTGGTCCTCCTGGCGGTCGAGCTCGGCGCCCAGGCTGCGCAGCACGTCGAGGACCAGCCCGACGACGATCAGGTAGACGCCGCAGTCGAAGAACAGCGAGGTCACGAGCTTGACGTCGCCGAGGACCGGCAGCGTCGTCTGCAGGATCGCCGTCTGCAGGACCCCTTCACCCAGCGCCAGGCCGGCGACGCCGGTGCCGCCGGCGAACAGCAGCCCACTGCCCAGGAGCAGGCCGGGGGCCACCGGCGCGGCCTCGCCGAGCTCGTAGCGCCCGCCGGCCAGGTAGCGCAGCACCAGGGCCAGGCCCGCGACCAGGCCGCCGGCGAAGCCGCCGCCGGGCTCGTTGTGGCCGGAGAAGAGCAGGTACAGCGAGAACACCATGATCGTGTGGAACAGCAGCCGGGTGACCACCTCGAGCACGACCGAGCGCCGGGCCGGGTCCAGCGTCGCCGTAGCGGCCAGCCAGCGGTCCCGCGGGGCCCGCCGGGCCGGCTCGCGCCGCTGCGCCAGGTCCGCGCGGGTCACGCGGTCGACGCCGCCGGTGCGCCCGCGGAGGAAGACCAGGCTGGCCACGCCGGTGGCGGCGACGACCACCAGCGAGATCTCGCCGAGGGTGTCCCAGGCGCGGATGTCGACCAGCGTCACGTTGACGACGTTCTTGCCGCCGCCGAAGTCGTACGCCGGCCCGGGCCAGCCCGCCGACACCGGGGTGGCGGTGCGGGCGGACAGCGCCACCGCGCCGACGGCGGCCATGAACGCGCCCACCGCGACCGCGATCACCCCGCGGACGGCGCGCTCGCGGGGCCGGTGCCGCTCGGAGATGTCCTTGGGGAGCTTGCGCAGCACCAGCACGAAGACGACGAGCGTGAGCGTCTCCACGAGGAACTGGGTGAGCGCGAGGTCCGGGGCGCCCTGCAGCGCGAAGACGACGGCGATGCCGTAGCCGGTGACGCCGACGACCAGCACCGCCGACAGCCGCTGGCGGATCCGCAGGGTCAGCGCGGCGGCGGTCACGACGACGACGCCGACCACCGCCTGCACCGGGGTGTCCCAGGCCCGCCACTCACCGGGCCACGGTGCGCGGGTGAGCAGCAGCGTGCCGGGCAGGGCCAGCACGGTCACCAGGATGGTGCCGAGGTAGGCCGGCAGCGAGCCGCGCTGGGTCGTGCCGGTGACCAGCACCGAGAGCCGGTCGATGCCCTGCACGACGTTCCAGTAGCCCTCGTCGGCCGAGGCGCCGACGGCCACCCGCCGCTGCAGCCGCTGGACCCGCTCCCGGACGGCGAACAGCGCGGCGCCGCCGGCGACCGTGAGCGCCGACAGAGCCAGCGCCGGCTGCCAGCCGTGCCACAGCGCCAGGTGCTCGGCCTCGGGGGCCAGCAGCGGCAGCGTCTCGGCGTAGGCGGCGACCAGCGGGTCCAGCAGCGGGCTGGCCGGCCCGAGCACCAGCCCGGTCAGCGCCAGGACGGCGGGGGCGGCGAGGAACAGCGGCTCCGGCGGGTGCTCGAGCCCGGTGTCGGCGCTGCCGGGCTTGCGGGCGAAGGCGCCCCACACGAAGCGGGCGGTGTAGGCGGCGGTGAGCACCGAGCCCGCGACCAGCCCGGCGAGGACGACGAGCGCGACGGTCCGGTCGGGCAGCCCGCCGTCCAGCAGGGCGGTGAACGCCGCCTCCTTGCCGACGAAGCCCAGCAGCGGCGGCAGCCCGGCCATGGAGGCCGCGGCGGCCGTGCCGATGGCGGCGAGGACCGGCAACCGCCGGCCGAGGCCGGAGAGCCGGCGCAGGTCGCGGGTGCCGGTCGCGTGGTCGACGACGCCGACGGTGAGGAACAGCGTGGACTTGAACAGCGCGTGCGCGATCGTCATGGTCAGCCCGGCGACGGCCAGCTCGGAGCTGCCCGCACCGACGAGCGTGACGAGGAAGCCCAGCTGGCTGACGGTGCCGAAGGCCAGCAGCAGCTTGAGGTCCTTCTGGCGCAGCGCGCGGTACCCGCCGACGAGCATGGTCGCCACGCCCAGGCCCAGCACGACCGGCCGCCAGCCGGGGACGTCGGCGAGGCCCGGAGCGAGGCGGGCGACCAGGTAGACGCCGGCCTTCACCATCGCCGCGGCGTGCAGGTAGGCGCTGACCGGCGTCGGCGCCTCCATGGCCGCGGGCAGCCAGAAGTGGAAGGGCACCAGCGCCGACTTGGTGACCGCACCGGCGAGCACCAGGGCCGCCCCGACGGTCATCGCGGTGCCGCTGCCAGGGTCGGCGACGACCTCCGACAGCAGGAAGGAGCCGCTGGCCTGGCCGACCAGGATCAGGCCGACCAGCATGGCCAGGCCGCCGGCGGTGGTGAGGATCAGCGCCTGGGACGCCGCCCGGCGCGCGGCCAGCCGCCGTCCCGACCCCCCGATGAGGAGGAAGGAGAAGACGGTGGTGAGCTCCCAGAACACGTAGAGCAGCAGCAGGTCGTCGGCGAGGACCAGGCCGAGCATGGACCCGGCGAAGGCGGTGAGGCAGCCGGCGAAGCGGCCGGTGCCCTCCTCGCCCGGGGCGAAGTAGCGGGCGCAGTAGACCAGCACCAGCGCCCCGACGCCGGTGACCAGCGCGGCGAAGGCGAGCGCCAGGGCGTCGAGCCGCAGGGCGACGTCGAGCTGGAGCGCGGGGACCCACGGCACCGTCTCCCGCTGCTCCTCGCCGGCGAGCACGGGGCCGAGCCGGGAGAGCACCCACGCGAAGGCGGCGGCGGGCACCAGCGCCAGCGCCAGGAAGGCCTGCCTGCCCCACCACCGCACGAGAAGAGGCGCCAGCACGCCGGCGAGGAGGTGGAGGAGCAGCAGTACGAGCACGTGTCTCCGGGAGTCGAGGGGCGGCTCGGGGACACCAGTGACGTCGGTCGGACGACGGCCGGCGGTGACCCCCAGACTACCCGGCCACGATCAGGTCCCCTGATCGTCGCGCGTCCTCCCCGACCGCCCACCCGCCGGGGAGGACCCGCTGCGGTGCGGGAGGACGTGCCACCTCAGCCCTCGGCGAGCTCGGCGGCGGCCAGCCAGTCGGTCTCGACCTGCTCCTTCTCGGCGAGCAGCTCCCGCAGCCGGCCGTCGAGCTCGAGCACCCGCGCGTGGTCGGTGGCCGCCGCGGCGAGGTCGGCGTGCAGCCGCTCCTCCTCGGTCCCCAGCTTCTCCAGCCGGCGCTCCAGCCGGGCGGCCTCCTTGCGGGCCGCGCGGACCTCGGCCGCCGAGGGCCCGGCGGCGACCGGCGCCGCGGCCGCCGGGGTCAGCCCGCCCCCGGAGGAGGGCAGGGCCGCCTCGCCCGCCGCCCGGCGCGCCAGGTACTCCTCGACGCCGCCGGGCAGCGCGGCCAGCGAGCCGTCGCCCATGAGGGCCACCACCGAGTCGCACACCCGGTCGACGAAGTACCGGTCGTGGCTGACCACCAGCACCGTGCCGGGGAAGGAGTCGAGCAGGTCCTCGAGCTGGGTGAGCGTGTCGATGTCGAGGTCGTTGGTGGGCTCGTCGAGCAGCAGCACGTTGGGCTCGGCCATGAGCAGCCGCAGCAGCTGCAGCCGGCGCCGCTCACCGCCGGAGAGGTCGCCGACCGGCGTCCACTGCCGCGACGCCGGGAACCCGAACCGCTCGGCCAGCGACGACGCCGAGATCTCCTGGTTGCCGATCCGCGCGATGCGGGCGATCTCCTGCACCGCCTCGAGCACCCGCAGCCGCGCGGGCAGCTCGGTGACGTGCTGCGACAGGTAGGCCGGCGCCACCGTCTGCCCGCGCACCACGCGGCCGCGGTCGGGCTCGGTCTCACCGACCAGCAGCCGCAGCAGCGACGTCTTCCCGGCGCCGTTCACCCCGACGACGCCGATCCGGTCGCCGGGTCCGACGTGCCAGGTCAGGTCCCGGAACAGCGGGCGCGGGCCGTCGTCGGCGGGGACGGCGTAGTCGACGTCCTCGACGTCGTAGACGGTCCGGCCGAGCCGGCGGGCGGCGAAGCCCTTGAGCGCCATCGTCTCGCGCGGTGGCGGCTCGTCGGCGATCAGCGCCTCGGCCGCCTCGATGCGGAACCGTGGCTTGCTGGTGCGCGCGGGCGGCCCGCGGCGCAGCCAGGCCAGCTCCTTGCGCACCAGGTTCTGCCGCCGCTCCTCGGTGACCGCCGCGATCCGCGAGCGCTCGGCCCGGGCCAGCACGTACGCCGCGTAGCCGCCCTCGTAGGCGTGCACCGCGCCGTCGGCGACCTCCCACGTCTGGGTGCAGACCTCGTCGAGGAACCAGCGGTCGTGGGTGACGACGACGAGCGCGCCGACCCGCCGCGTGACGAAGTCGGCGAGCCAGGCCACGCCCTCGACGTCGAGGTGGTTGGTCGGCTCGTCGAGCACGAGGAGGTCCAGCGGCCGGATCAGCTGCGCGGCCAGCGCCACGCGGCGCCGCTCGCCGCCCGACATCGGCGCGACCGGGCTGTCCAGCCCCAGCCGGTCGAGCTCCAGGCCGGTCAGCACGCTGCGGACGCCCGCGTCGGCGGCCCACTCGTGCTCGGCGGCGAACAGGCTCTCCGGCAACACGACGTCGCGGACGGTCGCGCCCGGCGGCAGGGTGCCGGACTGGTCGAGGACACCGACGGCGAGGTCGCCGCGCTGGGTGACCCGCCCGGTGTCGGGGTCCTCCCGCCCGGTGAGGACGCCGAGCAGCGTGGACTTGCCGCTGCCGTTGCGGCCGACGACGCCGATCCGCTCGCCGGAGGCCACCCCGAGCGAGACGTCGTCGAGCAGCACGGTCGTGCCGTGCGCCTTCGACACCCGCTCGAGGTTGAGCAGGTTCAGCGGGGCGCTCACCGTCGGGTCCAGGTCATGGGCTCCCCAGTATCGCCGTCGCCTCCAGGGCCTCTCGTGAGAGGGGCCGGATCCCGGGTCGACTGCGCTGGTGGACCCCAAGGCGGCTGCAAGCGGCGTCCGGGGAGTCGTCCCCACACGTCCGACAGGCAGCGGAGGACCACGTGAGCACCACGGCAGCGGCCGACGACGCGGCGTCCCCCGTCCGGCGCCGGCCGGGCCGCACCTGCGGGCGGTCCCGCCACTGCCCGAGCCGGCCCCGGCGACGACCGCGCTGTGGTGGGCGCGGCTGCTGCGCCGCGGCCCCGGCCCGGTCGAGCACTCGCTCGTCGCGGTGCACTCCGACCGCTTCGCCGACGGCACCCCGGTGGACATGACCGCGGTCGACGCCCGCGGCCGCCGGCCCGCCGGGTGGCAGGTCGACGTCCGCTTCCGGGCCGCCGACGGCCGGGTGCTGCGGATCGAGGTCGCCGGGTCGCTGGCCGCGCTGTGCCCGCCGATGTGGTTCGCCGAGGTGCACCACGCCTCCACCGCGCTGCCCTCGACCTCGCTGCTGGCCTTCCGGGGCGCCGCCTTCCCGCCCGGTGCGCTGGTCGGCCCGCACGAGCTGGCCGCCGCCGGGGTCCACGCCGCCGACCGCATCGCCGAGGTGCGCTGGTGGACCCGCTCGGGGCTGGTCGACACGGTGACCGTGGCGCCGGTGTACCGCCGCCGCGGCGTCGCCCGCACGCTGGTCACCGCCGCCGAGGGACTGCGCTCGCTGCGCGGCTGGGCGCCGCTGCGCTCCGACGGCCGGCTCACCGACGCCGGCGCCGGCTGGCTGGCCGGCGCCCCCGCCGCCTGGCGACCGCGGCTGGCCGAGCGCACGGCGGTGCTGGCGCCCGAGGACACCGACGAGGGCCCGACCGGCGTCACCCGCCTGCTGCGCTGAGTCACCGGACGGTCACCGCGGCCGGTGCGAAGGACGGCGCGCCACCGTATGGCGCCCTTCCGATCTGCACCGATCCCCCCGGCGGACATAGCGTCGGCCAGGTGCTGCCCACGGTCCCCTGGTCGGAGGTGGAACGCCGTGCCCGCACCCTCCCCGGCGGACCCGTCGTGCGGTCCGGGGGCGCCGACGACCTGACCGTGCGCGGCCTGGTCACCGACTCGCGGCGGGTGGTCCCCGGCTCGCTGTTCGCCTGCGTCCGCGGGGCGGCCAGCGACGGGCACCGGCACGCCGCCGCCGCCGCCCGCGCCGGTGCGGCCGCCCTGCTGGTGGACCGCCCGGTCACCACGGACCTGCCCGTCCTCTGCGTGCCGTGGGTGCGCGCGCAGCTGGGCCCGCTGGGCGCCCTGCTGGCCGGCGACCCCGCGTTGGAGCTGGGCCTGGTGGGCGTGACCGGCAGCAACGGCAAGACGACGACCAGCGCGCTCGTCGGCGGCGTGCTGGAGGCCGGCGGCGACCGCACCGGCGTCGTGGGCACGCTCGGCGCCCGCGTCGGCACCCGCTCGCGGCTGACGGCGCTGACCACGCCCGAGGCCCCGGAGCTGCACGAGCTGCTGCGCTGGATGGTCGACGCCGGGGCGCGGCGGGCCGTCGTCGAGGCCTCCTCCATCGCGCTGGACCGGGGCCGCGTCGACGGGCTCGACCTCGACGTCGCCGTGTTCACCGGCTTCGAGGAGGACCACCTCGACCACCACGGCACCCTCGAGCACTACTGGGCCAGCAAGGCACGCCTGTTCGAGCCGGACCGGACGGCGGCCGGCGTGGTCGTCGTCGACGACCCGTGGGGACGGCGGCTGGCCGACCAGGCCCGGGTGCCGGTGACCCGGGTGGGGACGGCGTCCGACGCCGACGTCCGGGTGCTGGGCTGGCGGACCGGCGCCGCGGGCACCGAGCTGCTGCTGGCCGACGACACCGGCGGGCACCGGGTGCGCAGCCGGCTGGTCGGCCGGGTGCACGTGGGCAACCTGGCCGCGGCCTGGGCCACCGGCCGGGTGCTCGGCGTACCGGCCGACCGGATCGCCGCCGGGCTGGCCGCGGTGGCCCCGCCGCGGGGCCGCGGGACCGTGCTCGGCGGGTCGGGACGCCCGGTCGTCGTCGTCGACTACGCGCACACGCCGCGCGCCCTGGCCGCGGCGATCACCACCGCGCGCGACCTGTGCGGCCCCGGCGGCCGGGTGCACCTGGTGCTGGGCGCCCGCGGCCGGCGCGACCGCTACAAGCGGCAGGGGCTGGGCGAGTCGGCCCGGGCCGCCGACTGCGTGTGGCTGACCAACGAGGGCAGCCACGGTGAGGACCCGGCCGCGATCATCGCCGAGCTGCGGGTCGGCCTGTTCGGCACGAACGCGGCCGTGCACACGGTGCCCGACCGGCGGCAGGCCATCTCCGCCGCCGTCCGCGCGGCCGGCCCGGCCGACGTCGTCCTCGTCGTCGGCCGGGGCCACGAGACGCGGCTGCTCGACACCACCGACCCGCGCGACGCCGTCCACCTCGACGACGCCGAGGTGGCCAACACCGCGCTCATCGCCGAGCACGGCCCGCCGGCCCGCGGGGTCGGTCGCGCCGAGCGCGCCTCCTGACGGGTCCGTCCGCCGGCGGGAAGACACGGGCTCATCCAGGCGCTACAGTCGTCACTAGTTGAGCCCTCAACCGAGGAGGCCGGCCATGCCCGCCGTGACCGTCGAGGACACCACCACGCTCCCCCGCGTCCCGCTGCCCGCCCCGGGCACCGTCCGGCGCCGCACCCGCTCGGTGACCACGGCGCCGTCGGGCTTCGAGGGCGAGGGTTTCCCGGTCCGCCGCGCCTTCGCCGGCGTCGACCTGCGCGACCTCGACCCGTTCATCCACATGGACCAGATGGGCGAGGTCGAGTACGCACCCGGCGAGCCCCGCGGGACCTCCTGGCACCCGCACCGGGGGTTCGAGACCGTCACCTACATCATCGACGGCACCTTCGAGCACGCCGACTCCCACGGGGGCGGCGGCACCATCAGCAACGGCGACACCCAGTGGATGACCGCCGGCGGCGGCGTCCTGCACATCGAGCGGCCGCCGGAGCACCTGGTGCGGAGCGGCGGGCTGTTCCACGGCCTGCAGCTGTGGGTGAACCTGCCGCGGGCCCAGAAGTGGGTGGAGCCCCGCTACCAGGACCTGCGTGCCGAGGCGTCCGTGCTGCTGGCCAGCCCGGACGCCGGGGCGTTCCTCCGGGTGAGCGCCGGCGACGTCGGCGGGCACCACGGCCCCGGCTCGACCTACACGCCGATGGCGATGGTGCACGCCACCGTCTCCCCCGGCGCGACGCTGGACCTGCCGTGGGACCCGTCGTTCAACGCGCTGGTCTACGTCCTGTCCGGGGCCGGCTCGGTGGGCGTCGACGGGGCGCCGGTGCGCACCGGCCGGCTCGCCGTCCTCGGCCCGGGCGACACGGTGACGGTCCACGGCGCCGTCCACCAGGAGTCGCGGACGCCGGCGCTCGACGTCGTCGTCCTCGGTGGCCGGCCGATCCGCGAGCCGATCGCGATGTACGGGCCGTTCGTGATGAACACCCGGCAGGAGGTGCTCGACGCCTTCACCGACTTCTCGGCCGGCCGTCTGGGCGCCGTGCCCGCCCAGCACGTGCCGCACGCCGCTGTCCGGGGCGAGAGCGGCCGGTGACCGCGACCCCCGGTGGCGGCTTCCCCGCCGCCGCCGGGGACTGCATGCTGGCCGCCACCGGTAGCCGACGGAGGAGCCGCCCGTGACCGTCTTCCCGCCCATCCCGCTGGCCGAGTGGGCCGACACCAAGGAGACCGTGCACCGGTTCCTGCAGGTCGTCGGCAAGCTGCGGCTGGCCAACGCCCCGCGGCGCAACCACTGGTGGCACATCCCCTTCCACCTCACCGGCCGGGGCCTCACCACCCGGCCCATGGGCTTCGACCCCGTCTTCGCCGTCGACCTCGACCTGGTCGACCACCGGCTGGAGGTGGCCGTGGCCGACGGACGGCGGGCGTCGTTCCCGCTGCCCGGGCTGAGCGTGGCGGGGTTCTACCGGCAGCTGCTGGACACCCTCTCGGCACTGGGCCTGCCGGCGACCGTCGAGCTCCCGGTCCCGTTCGACCTGGCCGACCGGACCCCGTTCGCCGAGGACGAGCACCACGCGTCCTACGACCCGGCGATGGTGACCCGCTACTGGGTGGTGCTGGGCCAGGTGGCGCAGGTGCTCGACGAGTTCGCCGGGCGCAGCTACGCCAAGACCAGCCCGGTGCACCACTTCTGGCACACCTTCGACCTCGCCGTCACCCGCTTCTCCGACCGGAGGGTGGAGCAGCCGGACACCGTCGACCCCGTCACCCGCGAGGCCTACTCGCACGAGGTGATCAGCGCCGGCTTCTGGTTCGGCGACGCCCAGGTGGCCGAGCCGGCTTTCTACTCCTACACCGCGCCCGAGCCGGCGGGGCTGGCCGAGGAGCCGCTGCGGCCGGCCGCGGCGCGCTGGATCGACAGCCGCGGGGCCCACCTCGCGCTGCTCCCCTACGACGAGGTGCGGACCGCGGCCGACCCGCGGGGCGTCGTCCTCGACTTCCTGGAGAGCGCCTACGCCGCCGGCGCCCGCCGCGCGGGCTGGGACCTCGGTGCCCTCCGCTGTCCGACCGCACCCGAGCCACGATGACCACGACCGCTCGCACCGTCCGGGAGTCCACGCCATGAGCAACCTCGGAGAAGGACCCCGTCCGCCCGCCCGCGAGCTGGGCGGGCTGGCGGGGACGACCGCCGGCCCGGCCCTCGACCTGCTGCCCGGCAAGGAGGTGCTGCTGGGCGAGGGCACCATGGTGCGGCGGCTGCTGCCCACGCTGGGCCGGCGGATGGTCGGCGCCTGGGCGTTCGTCGACCACTACGGCCCCGACGACGTCGCCGAGGGCCCGGGCATGCAGGTGCCGCCGCACCCGCACACCGGGCTGCAGACGGTCTCCTGGCTGCTGCAGGGCCGGGTGCACCACCGCGACTCGCTCGGCAGCGACGTCGCCTTCGGCCCCGGCGAGCTGGCGCTGATGACCGCCGGGCACGGAATCAGCCACTCCGAGCAGTCGCCGGTGCCCCACCCGCGGTACCTCCACGGCGCCCAGCTGTGGGTGGCGCTGCCCGACGCCGCCCGCGACACCGCGCCCGCCTTCGAACACCACGCCACCCTGCCCGGCTTCGACTCCGACGGCGTGGGGGCCACGGTGCTCATGGGCGGCTTCGGCGGGGCGACGTCGCCGGGGACGGCACACACCCCGATCGTCGGGGTCGACCTGGACCTCGCCGCGGGCGCCGACGTCGAGCTGCCGCTGGAGCCGGACTTCGAGCACGCGCTGCTCGGCGCCTCCGGCGGTGCCGACGTCGAGGGCGCGCCGCTGGCCCACGGCGCGATGGTCTACCTCGGCACCGGCCGCCGGACGGTGCGGATCCGCACCGAGGCGGCCACGAAGCTGCTGCTCCTCGGCGGCGAGCCGTTCGAGGAGCGGCTGGTGATGTGGTGGAACTTCGTCGGCCGGTCCGGCGAGGAGATCGTCGAGTACGCCGAGCGGTGGAACGCCGAGGACGAGCGCTTCGGCGTCGTCGAGGGGTACGAGGGTGGCCGTCAGCCCGCCCCGGCGCTGCCGCCGGTGCCGCTCAAGGCCCGCGGGCGGGTCCGGTGAGCGCCGACGACCGGCACCTCGCCTTCCTCGCCGAGCACCGCTGGGGCGTGCTGGCCACGGTGAAGCGGGACGGCCGGCCGCAGCTGTCCAACGTGGGGTACGCCTACGACCCGGCGCAGCGGCTGTTCCGGGTGTCGGTGACCGCCGACCGCGCCAAGACCCGCAACCTGCAGGCCGACCCGCGGCTGACCCTGCACGTCTCGTCGCAGGACTTCTGGTCGTGGGTGGCCGTCGAGGGCACCGCGGAGCTCACCCCGGTGGCCACCGACCCGCACGACGCCGCGGCCGACGAGCTGGTCGCCTACTACCGCGGCATCTCCGGCGAGCACGAGGACTGGGACGAGTACCGCGCGGCGATGGTCGCCGACCGGCGGCTCGTCGTCCGGTTCACCCCCGAGCACACCTACGGCCAGCTGCCCAGCCGGTGACCTGCCGGAACGGCCCTCTGGCAGGGACCCGCGCCGAGCCTGCGAGGCGTGAGGGGCGACGGGGTCCTCCTACTGCATCACCGAGAACGACGCGCCCCACGGGTCGCTGACGACGGCGACACGGCCGTACTCGGTGTCCATCGGCGCCATCGTCACCTTGCCGTCCGCGGCCTCGACCGCGGCCACGGCGTCGTCGGTGGAGGCGACCGCGAAGCAGGTCGCCCACCCCTTCGGCGCACCCGGGGCGAGGCCGCCGAGACCGCCGAGCGGGCGGTCGGCGGTGGCGAAGGTGGTGTAGCCCTCGGCGCCGGGCACCTCGTCGTAGGTGAACCCGAAGACGGCGGCGTAGAACTCGCGGGCCGCGCCCGGGTCGTCGACCGCCGCGTCGTTCCAGGCCAGCGAGCCGGGTTCGCCGTACACCTGGACGCCGGTGTGCGTGCCGGCCTGCCACAGGCCGAAGGCGTTGCCCTGCGGGTCGGCCGCGACGACCATCGTGCCCATCGGCCCGACCTCCATCGGCTCGACGACGACGGTGCCGCCGGCCTGGCGGATCCGGTCACAGGTGGCGGCCGCGTCACCGGCCGCGAAGTACGTCGTCCAGGACGGCGAGGCACCCGGGTCCACGAGCGGGCCGAGGCCGGCGGCCTGGTGGCCGTTCTTCAGCGCGTTGACGTAGCCGCCGAACTCGGGGCTGTCGGCCGTCCAGTCCCAGCCGAACAGCGAGCCGTAGAAGGCCTTGGCCGCGGGGACGTCGGGCGCGCCGTAGTCGATCCAGCAGGGCGTGCCGTCGGGCCAGGGGGTGTCGCGCGTGGGCATGGTCTGCTCCTCGGTGATCGGGGAGGGCACCGTCCCACCGGGGGCCGACAGTTCCCGACCCCTTCGGCTCCGCGATCGGAGCTCCCGTGCCCGCGGAGGTGCACGGGAGCTCCGGTCAGAAGCGGCCGCCGCCGGTGCGCCCGCGGCTGCGCGAGCCACCGAACCCGCCGCCGCGGGGCCGCCCGCCGCCTCCGCCGCGCCCGCCGCCGAAACCGCCGCCGAGCCCCCCGCCGCCGTAGCCGCCACCGAACCCCCCGCGGGCGCCGCCGGCCAGGATGCCGCCCAGCACGAGGCTGCCGAGGTCCACGCCGCCCCGCCCGCCGCCGTACCCGGGCCCGTAGCCGCCGCCGTACCCGCCGCCGCCGTAGCCGCCGCCGTAGCCGCCCGACCAGGTGCTGACGTCGTCCTGGGCCAGCTGCAGCGCCTGCTGGGCCAGCTGGTCGGCCACCTGCGCCTCCCGCAGCGCGCTCTCGGGGTCGGTGCGGCCGGTGCCCGCGGCGACGTCGAGGTGGCGCTGCGCCTCGGCCAGCCGGGTGCGTGCGTCGGGCCCGACCGCGCCGCGCCGGGTGGCGATGAAGTCGGCCGCCGCGGCTACCGTCGAGCGGGCCCGCAGCAGCGTCTGGTCGAGCGCGGCGGCGGCCCGGCGGGTGCGCGTCTGCGCGTCCCGGGCCACGGCCAGCGCCTGCTCGAGCGCGAGGTCGGCCTCCTCGAGCCGGCGCAGCGCGGTGATCGGGTCGGGCAGCCCGCCGTCGCCGGGGCGCAGCGCCTCGTCGGCGGCGGCCAGCCCGGCCTCCGCGCGGGCCACCTGGGGGCGCAGGCCGGCGCTGTCACCACCGGAGGACAGCAGCGCGCGGGCCTCGGCGAGGTCCTCCTCGGTCTCGGCGCGGACGGCGGGGATGCGGGCGGCGGCGGCCTCGAGGTCGCGCTCGAGGCGGGCGACGGCGTCGAGCAGGGTGCCCACCTGCGCCAGGGCGTCCTCGGCCGCGCGCAGGTCGCCCACCGCCTCCCCGGACCGGCCGGCGTCGAGGGCGGCGCGCGCCTCGGCGGCCTCCTGCTCGGCGGCGGCCAGCCGCGCACGGGCCTGGTCGACGTTGTCGGCCACCGGCGCCAGCGCCGCGGCGGCGTAGCGGCGGCGCAGCCGGGCCGTGCGCTCCTCGTCCTGGGGCAGCCGGCCGTGCAGCGCGGTGATCCGCGGTCCCAGCCCCTCCAGGACCTGCGGCGCGGTCCGCTCCAGGTCGCGCAGCTGGGCGAACGCCTCGGCCTGGGCGTCGAGCCGCTCGTCGGCGGCCGCGGTCAACTGCAGGATCTCGGTCACCACGGCGCGCCGGGTCGGCTCGTCCTCGGGCACCTCGTCGTCGAGCTGCTGGCGCAGCGTGAAGGCGCGGGTGAGCTCCTGGCGCGACTGCGCCAGCGCCTCGGTGAACCCGGCGACGGCGGCCTCGCCGTACTGCAGCCGCGCGAAGTCGAGGTCCAGGGCGGAGGTCTTCACCGCCTCGTCGAGGTCGAGCAGCGCGGAACTCGCCCGGCCCTGCAACTCCTCGGTGGGCACGCCGGCGTGCGGGTCGGGACGCTCCAGCCGGGTGGTGGGCGGCGGCTGCGCCTCCCGGCGGCGGCGCCGGGACCGCGCCACCAGGTACGCCCCGCCCCCGACGACGGCGATCCCGCCGACGACGGCGGCGGTGGCCGCGCCGGACCCGCCGCCGCCCGACCCGGCGTCCGAGGAGGTCGAGGACGTCGTGCCGCCCAGCCCGTCGGCGAAGGCCACCGCCGCCCCGGCCCAGTCGCCGGCCGCGAGGTCGGGCTCCACGTCGGTGGCCAGGAGGTCGTCGATCTCCGCCGTGCTCGACGGGAAGGCGTCGTCGACCCAGTAGCCGTACTGCCGGTCGTCCACGGCGACGGCGAGCAGCGCGTCGGTGCGGCCGAGCCCCGAGAACTGCGCGGTCCGCGCCGCCCACTCGCCGGACGCCAGGCCGTCGAAGGAGGAGACGTAGGCGACGAACACCTGCGTGCCGTCCTCGGCCTGCCGCTCGTCGACGGCCTGCTGCACCTGGGCGGTGTCGCCACCGAGCGCCCCGACGAGGTCGGTCACCTCCCCGGGCACGGAGAAGGGCGGCTCGGCCAGCGCAGGCCCGCCGCCGGCGAGCAGCAGCACCGCCGCGACGGCGAGGACCCCCATCACCCGGCGCACGGGACCGACCCTAGGGGCGTCCGCGGGTGGACGCCGCCGGAACGGCCGGGCCGGGTAGGACGCGCGCAACCGGGTAGGGCCCGGTCAGCCCAGCACCCGGCCCGAGGAGGACCCCGTGAGCGAGAACGACCGCATCCCCGCCAGCGAGCTGCCCCCCGGGGCGGTGCGCCGGGCCGGCACCTGGGCGGTCGGCAACCGCGACGGGGAGTACTTCGCCGTCTCGCGCCGCTGCCGCCACCAGCTGGCGGACATGTCGAAGGGCGAGCTCGACGCCGACGGCTGCCTGGTCTGTCCCTGGCACGGGGCCCGTTACGACGTCGGCACGGGGGAGATGGTCGCGGGTCCGCGCGGCTTCCTCGGCTACCACGGCCCGACGCCGGGCTACACCCAGTTCGTCCGCGCCTACAGCCGCGTGCTGCGGCTGCGGGTCCGGAGGGCCCTGCGGCGCGGGGACGACGTCGTCGTCGAGTGACGCCGGCCCCCCTGCAGGGTCCCACCGCGAGCCTGCGAGCGGTGGGGGCAGGGGGTCTCGGGGCCTCACCGCCGCTCGATGGGGGCGTCCAGGCCCTGGACCAGCGCGTCGCTCTCGGGGTTCGCGGCGCCGGTCGCGGCGATGGCCACCCCCTGGCTGGCGGCGACCTCCTCCGGCGAGCGCGGCTGCATCAGGCCGTCGCGGATCTCCTCGGCCCAGTGGCAGCTGACCAGGTGCCCGGTGCCGAGCTCGCGCAGGACGGGCACCTCGTCGTCGCAGCGGGTCTCCTGCCGCCACGGGCAGCGGGTGTGGAACCGGCAGCCGCTGGGCGGGTTCGCCGGCGAGGGCAGGTCGCCCGCGAGCAGGATGCGCTCGCGGCTCTCCTCGACCACCGGGTCCGGCACCGGCACCGCGCTCATCAGCGCCCGCGTGTAGGGGTGCAGCGGCTGCTCGTAGAGGACGTCGGACGGCGCCTGCTCCACCAGCGACCCGAGGTACATGACGCCCACGACGTCGCTGATGTGCCGGACCACCGCCAGGTCGTGCGCGATGACCAGGTAGGTCAGGCCCAGCCGCTGCTGCAGCTCCTCGAGCAGGTTCACCACCTGCGCCTGCACGCTGACGTCGAGCGCGGAGACCGGCTCGTCGGCGATGAGCAGGTCTGGCTCGAGCGAGATGGCCCGGGCGATGCCGATGCGCTGCCGCTGGCCGCCGGAGAACTCGTGCGGGTAGCGGCGCAGCGCCGCCGCGGGCAGACCGACGGCGTCGAGCAGCGTCCGGATCCGCTGCGCGATGCCCGCCTTTCCCCCGCCGAGCCCGTGCGCCTGCAGCGGCTCGGACAGCAGCGACTCGACGTCCTGCCGCGGGTCGAGGCTGCCCAGCGGGTCCTGGAAGACCATCTGCATGCGGCGGCGCATGTGGCGCAGCGGCTCGCCGGAGAGCGCGGCGACGTCGACCCCGTCGAAGACCACCCGGCCGGCGGTGGGCTCGACCAGCCGGAGGACGGCGCGCCCGAAGGTCGACTTCCCGCAGCCGGACTCCCCCACCAGCCCGTACGTGGTGCCCCGGTCGACGGTCAGGTCGACACCGTCGACGGCGCGGACGTGGCCGACGGTGCGGTCGAAGAACACCCCCCGCTTGATCGGGAAGTGCACTTCCAGGCCCTCCACGCGCAGCAGGGGCTCGCCCCCGGCGGTCACCGGGCAGCTCCCGAGGCGGTGGCCCCGGCGGGGGTCGACGGGTAGGTGAGCGGGTGGCGGCAGCGCAGCTCGCGCCCCGGCCCGTCGTACTCCAGTGGCACGGTGCTCCCCGCGACCTCGGTCAGGCAGTCGTCCTGGGCGTTGTCACAGCGTGGCGCGAACGCGCACCCCTCGGCCCACGGGATCGCGTCGCGGGCCGAGCCGCGGATCGGGTGCAGCGGCACCCCGCGCGCGCCGTCCAGCCGGGGCACCGAGGCGAGCAGCCCGCCGGTGTAGGGCTGCCGGGGGCGGGCGAAGAGGTCGTGCCGGTCGGCCGACTCGATGATCCGGCCGGCGTACATGACGTGCACGCGGTCGCACAGCCCGGCGACCACGCCCAGGTCGTGGGTGATCATCACCAGTGCCGTCCCGGTGTCGACGACGAGCTCGCGGAGCAGCTCGAGGATCTGCGCCTGGATGGTCACGTCCAGCGCGGTGGTCGGCTCGTCGGCGATGAGCAGCCGGGGTGAGCAGGCCAGCGCCATCGCGATGAGGGCACGCTGCCGCATCCCCCCGGAGAGCTGGTGCGGGTACTCCTTGAGCCGGCGCGCCGGGTCGGGGATGCCCACCCGGTCGAGCAGGTCGGTGGCCTCCGCGGCCGCCTGCTTGCGCGACATGTCGCGGTGCTCGACCAGCACCTCGGTGACCTGCGTGCCGATCGACACGGTCGGGTTGAGCGAGGACAGCGGGTCCTGGAAGACCATCGCCATGTCCGCCCCGCGCAGTGAGCGCAGCGTCCGGTCGGACGCGCCCACCAGCTCCTGGCCGCCGAAGCGGACCGACCCCCCGACCCGCACCCCGCGCTCGGGCAGCAGCCCCATGATCGCCAGTGACGTGACCGACTTGCCGCACCCGGACTCCCCGACCAGGCCGACCGTCTCACCGGCCGCCACGGAGAAGCCGACGCCGTCCACCGCGCGCGTGGGCTGCTCGCCGCGCCGCGAGAAGGTGACCGTGAGGTCGTCCACCTCGAGCACCGGCAGATCCCCGCGCGCGGGGCCGTCGGCCGGCAGCACCTCCATCGTCACGCCCCGCTCACCTCCGGAACTTCGGGTCGAGCGCCTCCCGCAGCGACTCCCCGAGCAGGGTGAAGCCGAGCGCGACCACGATGATGCACAGCGCCGGGTAGACGGCCAGCTCCGGGCGGATCGAGAGGTAGTCCTGGGCGGTGGACAGCATCGCCCCCCACTCCGGCCGCGCCAGGTCGGGGTCACCGAGGCCGAGGAACGACAGCGCGGCCGCCTCGATGATGGCCGTCGCCAGCGACAGCGTCGCCTGCACGATCACCGGGGACAGCGAGTTCGGCAGCACGTGGCCGAAGACGATGCGCCCCCGTCTGACCCCCAGCGCCCGGGCGGCGAGGGCGTAGTCGCTGCCCCGCTGGGCGAGCATCGACCCGCGCAGCAGCCGGGCGAACACCGGTACCTGGGTGACGGCGATGGCGATCATCAGCGCGTACTGGTTCTGCCCCAGCAGCACCGAGATGCTGATCGCCATCAGCAGCCCGGGGATCGACAGCAGGATGTCGACGAACCGCATGACCACGGTGTCCACCCAGCCGCCGAACGCGCCGGCCAGGACACCCAGCGCCATGCCGACGGCGGCGCCGAGGACGGTGGACACCACGCCGATCAGCAGCGACTGCCGCGAGCCGTAGACGAGCCGGGACAGCGTGTCGCGCCCCAGGTTGTCGACGCCGAGGGGGAACCCCTCCCGGCTGCCGGGGATGAAGCCGGGCCGGATCTCCGACAACAGCGTCTGCGCCAGCGGGTCGCGGGGGGCCAGCAGCGGCGCGAAGGCCGCCACGACGAGGAAGACCACCACGATGACCGCGCCGGTGATCGCCACGGGGTCGCGGCGCAGGCGGCGGACGGCGCTCTTGGTGAGCGAGACGCCGCCCTCGCCCTCGGGCACCTGACCGGCCCGCGCCGCCAGCTCGTCGATGCGGCGCCGCTTGACCTCGCCCACCGCGGTCATCCGACCCTCACTCTCGGGTCGAGCAGGCCGTAGGAGATGTCGACCAGCAGGTTGACCAGCACGTACACGATCGCCAGCAGGAGGATGAAGCCCTGCAGGATGGAGAAGTCGCGGGCGAAGATGGCGTCGCGCAACGCCGAGCCCACGCCCCCGAAGGCGAACACGGTCTCGGTGAGGACGGCGCCGGAGAGCAGCAGGCCGGTCTGCAGGCCGATCGTCGTCGACACCGGGAGCAGGGCGTTGCGGATGACGTGGCGGCGCCGCACCGTCTGCGTGGCCAGCCCCTTGGCGTTCGCCGTCCGCACGTAGTCCTCGTTCACCACGTCGAGCACCGACGCCCGGGTGATGCGCACGATGATGGCCAGCGGGATGGTGCCGAGCGCGATCCCGGGCAGCACCAGGTGCGCCATCGCGTCCCAGGCGGCGTCCCACTCCCGGGTCAGCAGCCCGTCCAGCACGTAGAAGCCGGTGACGCGCGTGGCCTCGATCCGCACGTCCTGGCGGCCCGAGCCCGGCAGCCAGCCCAGCTCGACGGCGAACAGCAGCCGGAGCAGGTAGGCGAGGAAGAAGACGGGGATCGCCACGCCGAGCAGCGACCCGATGACCGACGTCGAGTCCAGCCAGCTGCCGTGGCGGCGGGCGGCGAGGTAGCCCAGCGGGATGCCGAGGCCGATGGCGAAGACCATCGCGAACAGCGTCAGCTCGATCGTGCCCGGGAACCGCTCGAGGAACTCCTCGGTGACCGGGCGGCCGGTGCGCGCCGAGACGCCGAAGTCGAGGGTGAGCGCGCGGCCGAGGAAGCGCAGGTACTGCACGTAGATCGGCTGGTCGAGACCGAACAGCTCGTTGTAGCGGGCGATCGCCTCGGGGGTGGCCCGCTCCCCCAGGGCGGCCTGCGCCGGGCCACCGGGGAGGGCCCGGAGCCAGGCGAAGAGCAGGACCGACAGGCCCAGGAGGATGGGGACGAGCTGCAGGAGCCGTCGGATGATGAAGCGGAGCACGACGCGGAGGACCCGACCCTTCCTCGGACTCGCGGACGGGGATCAGCCGCCGATGGAGACCGTGGAGAAGACCTCGGCGGTCAGCGGGCTCGGCTCCAGACCGCTGACGTCCTCCGAGACGACCAGCGCCGGGGGCGAGTGCGAGATCGGGACACCCGGCAGGTAGTCCATGATCCGGCGGTTGGCCTCCTGGTACAGCTCCGTCCGGGTGCTCGGGTCCGGCTCGGCGTCGGCCTGGGCGAGCGCCTCGAAGATCTCCGGCGCGCTGAACGCCCCGAACTCCGCCGACGCCTGGCCGTTCGACGCCTCGGCGAAGAAGGTGCCGATGAAGTTGTAGGCGTCGTTGTAGTCACCGGTCCACCCGAGCAGGTGGATGTCGGCCTGGCCGGCCTGCACCGCGTTCAGGTAGTCCGGGTTCCACGGCAGGGCGACCGGCTCGATGGTGAAGCCGGCGTCGGTGAGGTTCTGGCTGACGACCTGGTAGATCGCGGCCGGGTCCGGCAGGTAGGGCCGGCTGACGTCGGTCGGGTAGTAGAACCGCAGCGTCGTCCCCTCGGCGCCGGCCTCCTGCAGGAGTTGGCGGGCACGCGCCGCGTCGTACTCGTACGTGGTGACGTCGTCGGCCCAACCGTCGACCGTCGGCGGCATGAACTGCGTGGCCGCCTCGGCCCCCTCGGGCAGCAGGGAGCTGACGATCGTGTCCCGGTCGATCGCGTGCGCGATCGCCTGGCGCACCCGTGGGTCCTTCAGGGCGGGGTTGGCGGTGGTACCGGGGACGTTCCCGCCGTTGAAGCCCAGGTAGAGGATGTTGAACGGGTCGCGCACCAGGACCTGGAAGCCCTCGTCCTCGAGCGTCTGGTAGTCGGCCGGGGCGACGAAGTCGTAGCCGTCGATGGACCCGGCCTGCAGCTCCTGCCGGCGGGTGTTCTGGTCGGAGATGGTGCGGAAGATGATCTCGTCGAGCAGCGCCGGCTCACCCCAGTAGTCCTCGTTGCGGACGATGGTGACCTGGCCGTTGCCGCGGTCCCAGCTCTCGAAGCGGAACGGGCCCGTGCCGGTGGGGTGCTCGAGGGCGTACTCGGAGTAGGTGAGCGCGTCCTCGCTGCCGGAGAGGTTGTCCGCGTCGTACTCCTGCAGCGCCGTCGGGCTCTGGATGGAGAACGCCGGCAACGACAGCGCGGCCGGGAACTTCGAGGTGACCTGGGTCAGCCGGATGACCGCGGTGTCCTCGTCGGTCGCCTCGCAGCTCTCGTAGATGCTCGGGGTGTCCGGCGTGCTGGCGAAGCCGCCGAAGACCGCCTGGTAGTAGTACGAGGCGCTCGGGCTCTGGGCCAGGCCCTCGAAGTTGTACCAGCGGTCGAAGTTGAAGCAGACCGCCTCGGCGTTGAACTCGGTGTCGTCGTGGAACGTGACGCCCTGGCGCAGGGTGAACGTGTACTCGAGGCCGTCGTCGCTGACCTCGTAGTCCTCGGCGAGCGCGGGCACCGGGTCGGTCCCGCCCGGCTCGTTGGTGAGCAGGCCCTCGTGGATCTGACGGGCGACCCGGAAGGTCTCGCCGTCGCTGCCGAAGGCGGGGTCGAACATGGCCGGGTCACCGGCGGCTCCGAACACGAGGGTGCCGCCGGACTCGGCCTCGCCCTCCGTCCCGCCGCCGCCGGAGTCGCGGTCGCTGGAGGCACAGGCAGTCAGGGTGACTGCGGTGAGCGCGGCCGCCGAGGCGGCCAGCAGACGCTGGGGTCGACGCTGCATCGCGGAAGACCTGCCTTCTCGACCCCGCGGGGCCGGATGAGTTCTGCGACTGGGCGCCGTGTGGCGGAAGAACCACACGGACGTGCGTCGGACCCTAGGGGTGCCCCGAGGACGGTCGTGAGCCGCGCGAACTCATCGACACCATCCTGTGACCTTGCCGGACCGCGCCCGCGACCAGCGCGGACGGCGTCCGGGTGGTGCGATGGAGCGCCTCCGGCACCCGGCCCCTCCGAGGCGTCCCGGGGGTGGGGAGGACGGCGGCCCTCCTGCAGGGTCGCGCCGCGAGCCTGCGAGCGGCGGGGGGCAGGAGGGTCCTTCAGGCGTCGATGCGGCGGCGACCCTCGAACGCCCGGCCCAGCGTGATCTCGTCGGCGTACTCGAGGTCGCCGCCCACGGGCAGGCCGCTGGCCAGCCGCGACACCGTCAGCCCCAGCGGCCTCACCAGGCGGGCCAGGTAGGCCGCGGTCGCCTCACCCTCGAGGTTGGGGTCGGTGGCGAGGATCAGCTCGGTGACCGAGCCGTGCATGAGCCGGGTCATGAGCTCCTTGACCCGCAGGTCGTCGGGGCCGACGCCCTCGATCGGGCTGATCGCGCCGCCGAGCACGTGGTAGCGGCCGCGGAACTCCCGCGTGCGCTCGATCGCGACGACGTCCTTGGGCTCCTCGACGACGCAGATGACGTCGTCGGAGCGGCGCGGGTCGCGGCAGATGCGGCACTGCTCGGCCTCGGCGACGTTGTAGCAGGTCACGCAGAAGCGGACCTCGGCCTGGACGCGCTGCAGGGCGGCCACGAGCCGGCCGACGTCAGCGGACTCGGCGGCCAGCAGGTGGAAGGCGATGCGCTGGGCGCTCTTGGGCCCGACGCCGGGCAGGCGGCCGAGCTCGTCGATGAGGTCCTGGACGGCACCCTCGTACACGGTGCTCCTCGGGGAAAGAGACGGGGCACCCCGGCGCGCGCCGGGGTGCGGGAGATCAGGCGCCGGGCAGGCCGGGGACACCACCACCGGGGACGCCGCCACCGGGGAGACCACCCCCGCCGGGGAAGCCGCCCCCGAGGCCGCCGGCCAGCGGGCCCATGCGGTCGGCGGTCAGCTCGCTCGCGAGGCGGGAGGCGTCGCGGACGGCGGCGACCACGAGGTCCTGCAGCGTCTCCAGGTCGTCGGGGTCGACGGCGGCGGGCGCGATGGTGACGGCGGTCAGCTCACCGCTGCCGGTCATCGTGGCGGTGACCAGACCACCGCCGGCCGAGCCGGTGACCTCCTCGTTGGCCAGCTGGTCCTGGGCGGCGGCCAGCGCCTGCTGCATCTGCTGGGCCTGCTGGAGGATCGCCTGCAGGTCGGGCTGGCCACCACCGGGGAACATGCCACCGAGCCTATGCCGCCGCACCGACGATCCGCTCGACCTCGTCCCTGGTCCCGCCGCGAGCCTCGATCGGCCCCCCTGCAGGGGGCCCGCCTCGAGCCTGCGAGTGGTGAGGGCAAGGGGGTCCTTCACGGGCAGGACGAGGTCCTCAGTCGACCGGCCGGGCCCCCAGCTGGGCGCGCAGCAGCGCCAGCGCCGCCTGCTCGGGGTCGACGGCCGGCACGTGCTCCCGGTCGCCGCCGTCGGAGGTCTCCGCGGCCCGCTCGGCCATGAGCTCACGCGCCTCGGCGGCCTCGGCGGCGCGCGCGGCCTCGCGGGCCACCTCGGGCGTCACCGTGGTCCCCGGCGACCGGCCCGTGGCGCCCTCGACGACCGCCTCGACCTTCCACCGCACCCCGAGCAGCTCGTTGAGCGCCTCGCGCAGCACGTCCTTGTTGAGGTCGTCGCCGATCCGGCGGGCCAGCGCCGGCGAGCCGGTCGACAGCGTGAGCACGCCCCCGCGCAGGTCGTGCACCTGGGCGTTCTTCAGCAGCGCCTCGGTCGTGCGCTTGTGCCGCTTGACGACGGCGAGCAGCTCCGGCCACACCCGGCGGACGTCGCCGGTCGTCAGCGCGCCGTCGGCGGCCCCGTCGATCCCCCCGGGGTTCGCCGACACGACGGGTGTCGGTTCGCCACCGCGCGGGGCCGGCGTGGACTCGGCCGCGGCCCGCGGAGGTGCGGCGGGCGGGCGCGGCTCGGCCACCCGGGCCGCCGCGGCGCGGGCGGCGGCCGGCTCCGCGGGGTGCGGCCACTCCTCGTCGTCGGTGGGCTCCGGCGGCAGCGGGATGTCCGGCTCGCCCGTGGCCACGCGCACGCCCGACCGGTCCGCGGGAGCCGGGGTGGGGGTCGGCGACGGAACGGGGGCCGGGCGGCTCGCGCCCGAGCCCGGGGCGGTCGTCTCGGGCCAGTCGTCGTCGGCGGGAGCGGCGGGGGCCGGCGCCGGGCGGGACGCACCCGAGCCGGGCGGCGTGGTCTCGGGCCAGTCGTCGTCACCCGGCGGCGCGGCGGCCGGGACGGGGGCGGCGGCCGCGGCCGGCTCCGCAGGTGCGACCGACGGCGTCGCCGGCGGGGTGACCGGAGCGGCCGGCGGCGCGGCGGGCGCCTCGGCCGGTCCCGCGATGACGGCGGACCCGCGCTGCGACGGGCGGACGTACTCCCGCCGTGGCGCACCCGGGCGCTCGGCCGGGGCCGGCTCGTCGTGGGCGGGCGCCGGCCGCGCGGGCTCCCGCACCGGCTCACGGACCGGCTCCCGCGCCGGCGTGACGTCGGCGGCGACGTCGGTCCCGGCACCGCCCCCCGCGATCGACAGCCGCCGCTCCAGCCGCTCGAGCCGCTGCAGCGTGGCGACGCTCGAGTCGTCGGTGCCGGGCAGCAGCATCCGGGCGCAGACCAGCTCGAGCAGCAGCCGCGGCGCCGTCGTGCCGCGCATTTCGGACAGCCCGTCGTGCACGGTGTCGGCCAGCCGGGACAGCGTGGCCGAGCCCAGCGCACGGGCCTGCTGGACCATGAGGTCGAGCCGGTCGGGCGGGCAGTCGAGCAGGCCGTTGCCGCCGGCGTCGGGCACCGCGTCCAGGACGATCAGGTCGCGCAGCCGGTCGAGCAGGTCGGTGGCGAAGCGCCGCGGGTCGTGCCCGGCCTCGACCACGCGGTCGACGGCGCGGAAGACGCCCGGCGCGTCCGAGGCGGCCAGCGCGTCGATGGCCTCGTCGAGCAGGGCGTCGTCGGTGACACCGAGCAGCCCGACCGCGCTGGCGTAGGTGACGCCCTCGGGCCCGGCGCCGGCCAGCAGCTGGTCGAGGATCGACAGCGAGTCGCGGACCGAGCCGCCACCGGCCCGCACGACCAGCGGGAACACCGTCGGCTCCACCTGCACGCCCTCGGCGGCGCAGGTCCTCTCCAGCAGGCCGCGCAGCGTCGTCGGCGGCACCAGGCGGAACGGGTAGTGGTGGGTGCGCGAGCGGATCGTCGGCAGCACCTTGTCCGGCTCCGTCGTCGCGAAGACGAAGACCAGGAACTCCGGGGGTTCCTCGACCACCTTGAGCAGGGCGTTGAAGCCCTGCGTGGTCACCATGTGCGCCTCGTCGACGATGTAGACCTTGTAGCGGCTGCTCACCGGGGCGAAGAACGCGCGCTCGCGCAGGTCGCGGGCGTCGTCGACACCGCCGTGGCTGGCCGCGTCGATCTCGATGACGTCGAGCGAGCCGGGGCCGTCGGGCGCGAGCGCCACGCAGGAGCCGCACACCCCGCAGGGTGTCGACGTCGGCCCCTGCTCGCAGTTCAGGGAACGGGCCAGGATCCGCGCCGACGACGTCTTGCCGCAGCCGCGCGGGCCGCTGAACAGGTAGGCGTGGTTGATCCGCCCGCCGTCGACGGCGTTGACCAGCGGGGTGGTCACGTGATCCTGGCCGACCACCTCGGCGAAGGTCGCCGGGCGGTACTTCCGGTAGAGCGCCAGAGCCACGCGGCGAGGTTACGTGCCCGGACCGACGTCCCGGCAGCACCGGGACGTCCGGCTCGTCACTTCGTCAGGCGCAGCAGGAACTCGACCTGGCCGCGGTCCTCCACCCGGACGAAGCCCAGGTCCGGGGCGTCGATGCCGAAGTCGGCGAACACCACCGGGACCGCCCCGGAGACGTCCACGCCCTCGGCCGTGCGGACGACGGCGAGGTCGGCCTGCACCGGCCGGGTGGTGCCGACGAGCGTGAGCTCCCCGGTGACCGGCACAGTCACCGGCGTCCCGCTCAGCTCGGGGAGGTCCACCGGCCCCTGCACGGTGAAGGTGGCCGTCGGGTGGGTCTCGACGTCCATGACGTTCGAGCGGAAGTAGCTGTCCCGCTGGCCGTTGTCGGTGCGGATGCTGGCGACGTCGACGACGACCTCTGCCGAGGCCATGTCCCCGCCCTCGACGGTGACCGAGCCGGTGACCTGGTCGGTGGTGCCCGCGACGGTGACGTTCGCCCCGTTGAGGACCTCGTCGACGCGGTAGCCGGCCGACGAGCCGGGCGAGACGGTCCAGGCGCCGTCGGTGTCGGCAGCGAGCTCGACCTCCGAGGGCTGGGCCTGCACGGTCGGCGCGGCCGCGGCGTCCTCCTGGGTGGCGGCGTACAGGAGCGGCCCGATGCCGAGGCCGAGCGCGAGGACCGCGACGATCCCCCCGACGATCCACCAGGTGCGACGACGACGGGCCACGACGGCTCCTCCCCTTGACGGTTCAAGGATGCAAACGCACGAACCTGGCAGGAGTCTGTGAACCGCGCTCCGACAGGCGGGCCCGGGAAGCAAGGGACCCCCCGCGCACCCGCCAGAGCCCGCTTATCCTTGCTGCCTTCCGGCCCTGGGGAGGTTCACGGGGTGACGCCACACGAGGGGTCTGCCACCACTGTAGAGGACGCCGGCCGGCAGCCTCGCGTCCCGTGACGCCCAGGCCCCGTCCCGGGGCTCGCCTCGAGCCTGCGAGGGGTGAGGAGGACGGGCCGGTGGCATCGATCGTCACGCTGGTGGAACGGGTCACCGCGGCCCCTGCCGGCCGCGGCGCTCCCGGGTGCGCAACTGCCCTCCGGCGCCCTGGCCGGGAGGGGTGGTCGTGCCGGCCGCCGTGGCGACCCCGTCGTTGCGGAGGATGGGAGATTCGAACTCCCGAGGGGTTGCCCCCAACCCGCTTTCCAAGCGAGCGCCATAGGCCACTAGGCGAATCCTCCAGTGGGGCCGATCCTAGCGGGCGGTGCGACGTGGGTCAGCCGGCGCCCCGGGACGTCACGGGCACGCCGGGTGCCGTCCCGGGTGGTCCGGCGGGACGGCACGGGGCAGGCTGACCCCTCACGGGAGTGCGTGGTGACACCGCGGGACCCGGGCCAGGCGTCGAGGCGGAGCGCCGACACGATCACGAGGAGGCAGGACGGATGAGCGAGCCGGAGCAGGTCCGACCAGAGGTCGTGGAGGCCATCGTGACCGTCCTGCACGGCGCCGACCCCGCCGGCCTGCCGCCCTCGGCGACCCGCGAGGAGAAGGAGGCGGCCAAGGACCGCTACCTCTCGGAGTTCGTCGCCGAGCGCAGCAAGCGCGACCGCCAGGCACAGGCGTGGGAGCTGCTGCTGACACGCAGCTACGACGAGCCCCCGACCTGGGCGCGGCTGTTCGACGACCTGGCCCCCGAGGCGGTCGAGGAGCTCGGTGAGCTCTACGACGTCCTGCCCTCGGGTGCGCAGGAGGAGTACGCCCGCCGCTTCGGCGTGCCCAGCGGCGTGTGACCTGCAGGTTCAGCGGGGCGGCACCGGGGGGTAAGGGCGTCCGGTGACCACCACCGCGCCCGGCCGCCTCGTCGCGGCCCGCTACCGGCTGCTGACGCAGATCGGTGGCGGTGGCCAGGGCTCGGTGTGGCTGGGCCGGGACGAGCTGCTCGGCCGTCAGGTCGCGGTCAAGCAGATCCTGCTGCCGGCGGGGAACGCGCCGGGACTCGGCGACGAGCAGCGCCAGCGGGCCCTGCGCGAGGGCCGCATCGCCGCCCGGCTGAGCCACCCGCACGCCGTCACGGTCTACGACGTCGTCCTGGAGGGCGGGACGCCGTACCTCGTCATGGAGTACCTGCCCTCGCGCAGCCTGGCCGCGGTGCTGCAGGACGAGGGCTCGCTGCGGATCGACCAGGTGGCCCAGATCGGCGCCCAGCTGGCCGACGCGCTGGCCGCCGTGCACGCGGCGGGCATCGTCCACCGCGACGTCAAACCCGGCAACGTGCTCATCGGCCGCGGTGGACGGGTCGAGGGCCTGGTCAAGATCACCGACTTCGGCATCTCGCACGCGGCCGGGGACGTCACGCTGACCCAGACCGGCCAGATCACCGGCACGCCGGCCTTCCTGGCCCCCGAGGTCGCCCAGGGCGTCGAGATGTCGGCGGCCAGCGACGTCTTCTCGCTCGGCGCCACGCTCTACGCGTGCCTCGAGGGCGAGCCGCCGTTCGGGATGGACGTCAACGCCCTACGGCTGCTGCACAAGGTGGCCGGCGGGGAGATCCGCCCGCCGCGGCGCGCCGGGTCCCTGGAACGGCCGCTGATGCGGATGCTCGACCCCGACCCGGCGGCCCGGCCGGCCATGACCGAGGTGCGCGACGAGCTGGCCAAGCTCGCCGCCGGCCGCGACGGCGACACCACCACGGTGCTGCTGGCCCGCACCGACCTGCGGCCGGACCCCGGGCGGACCCGCACCGACGGGCTCGCCGCGGGCACCCCGACGCCGCTCGC
>NZ_JBFNXQ010000179.1:0-3893 GCF_041018925.1 Geodermatophilus maliterrae | reverse complement strand
CCGCGGCTCGGGGCTCCGCAACGACGTCAGCGCGCGGTCGTCGGCGCGCATCTCCACCAGCTCGCGGACGGCGGCGTGCGCGCGGGCGGCCGGGGGCAGCACCGGCAGCGCCGCCTCCCACGCCACGAACGGCAGCAGGTAGAGGTGGTGGTGCTCGGCGAGGTGCGCCCGCTCGTGCGCGACGACCGCGGCCAGCTGGTCGTCGTCGAGCTCGGCGACCATGCCCGAGGACAGCACCAGCAGCGGGCGGGCACCGGGGATGCAGAACGCCACCGGCGCGGGGTGCTCGAGCAGCCGCGCGTCCGGCGCCGCCGGTGCGGGCTGGACGACCAGCTCGAGCAGCTCCCGGTGCCGGCGGCGGGTGCGGGCGGTGCGCACCCACGACAGCGCCAGCACGCCGAGCAGCTCCGCGGTCAGGACGCCGGCCAGCGTCAGCGCCACCCAGTGATCGCCCCGGACGGCGCCCTCGGACGGCTCCCCGGTCAGCACCGCCCAGCCGGCCTCGGGCAGCGAGTGCCCCCACGGCGCCAGGCCGTGCACGAGCAGCGCGCCGATGATCGACAGGCCGCCGGCCAGGCCGATCGCCTGCCAGCACACCAGCGCCACGAGCGGGTCACGCCGGGGCCAGCGGGCGCGGCCGAGCAGCGCCGGCACCGGCCAGGCCAGCAGCGCGGCGAGGACCGCGAGCGCCGCGGCGGTCGCGGGCAGCACGTCAGCGGGCGTCCGGCGCCGTCTCGCTCAGCAGCTGCCGCAGCAGGCGGGCCTCCTCGGGGTCGACGCCGCCGACGAAGCGGGCCAGCACCGCCTGCCGGTCGCCGGAGCGACCGAGGACCTCGTGCATGAGCTCGGCGGCGTGCTGCTCGCGGCTGGCCGTCGGGCGGAACCGGCGGGGCCGGGCGTCGTCGTGCGCCACGAAGCCCTTGCCCTCCAGCCGGGACAGCACGGTGTGCACGGTGGTCAGCGCCAGGCCGCGGCCGGCCAGCGCGTCGCGCAGCTCCGTCGCGGCCACCGCGCCGTCGGCGGCCCACAGGCGGTCCATGACGGCGCGCTCCAGGTCGCCCAGTGACGCCACGGCTCCTCCTCCGGTCGCTTTCTACCCAGCGTAGAACGCATCACCGCTCCGGCGCACGAACCCTGTCGCGCACCTCACCGCGACACTTTCTACGGGACGTAGAGAAGTCGTTCTACGGAGCGTAGAAAGGAGGCGTCGGCCGAGGGTCGCGCCGGTGTGAGGAGCAGTGCCGTGGACGTCCTGGACCTCGACGTGCTGGACATCGCCCGCTGGCAGTTCGGCATCACGACCGTCTACCACTTCCTGATGGTCCCGCTGACCATCGGCCTGGGGGTCCTGGTCGCCGTCATGCACACCATGTGGGTGCGCACCGGCAAGCCCGAGTGGCTGCGCATGACCCGCTTCTGGGGCCGCGTCTACCTGGTCAACTTCGTCCTCGGCGTGGCCACCGGCCTGGTGCAGGAGTTCCAGTTCGGCCTGGCCTGGAGCGAGTACTCGCGCTTCGTCGGCGACGTCTTCGGCTCGCTGCTCGCGCTCGAGGCGCTGCTCGCCTTCTTCCTCGAGTCGACGTTCCTCGGCCTGTGGATCTTCGGCTGGGGCCGCATCCCGAAGAAGCTGCACCTGGCCTCGCTGTGGGCCGCCGTCGTCGGCTCGATCGTCAGCGCGTACTTCATCATCGCGGCCAACTCGTGGATGCAGCACCCGGTCGGCGTCGTCGTCGGCGAGGACGGCCGCCTGCAGCAGGTCGACTTCCTCGCCGTGCTGACCAACAACACCGCCCTGGCCGCCTTCAGCCACGCGATCGTCGCGGCGCTCATGGTCGCCGGCGCGCTGCTGGTCGGCATCGGCCTGTGGCAGCTGCGCCGCCGCGAGCTGGCCGAGCGGCCGACCACGGACGTCGACCATTCCGTCTGGCGCCGCTCGGTGCGTCTCGGCGGGTTCGTCTCGCTGGCCGCGTTCGTCCTCGTGGCGCTCACCGGCGACTGGCAGGGCAAGCTCATGTACGAGCAGCAGCCGCTGAAGATGAGCTCGGCCGAGGCGCTGTGCGAGACCGAGGCGCCGGCGCCGTTCTCCCTGTTCGCCTGGGCCAAGCTCGGCAGCAACGAGTGCGACGACGTGCACAGCTACACCGTCCCGGGGCTGCTGTCCTTCCTCGCGCACAGCGACTTCTCCACCGCCGTCCCGGGGGTCGACGAGCTGCAGGAGCAGTACTCGGAGGTCTACGGCGAGACCTACCCCGACGACCCGTCCTTCGGCGACCGGGCCGGCCAGCCCATCGACTACACGCCGGTGCTGGCGGTGACCTACTGGAGCTTCCGGCTCATGATCGGCATGGGCGCGGTCTCGGCCGGGGTGGCCGCCTACGCGCTCTGGTCGACCCGCCGCGGCCGGGTGCCGACCTCGCGGATCGGCGTCCACGGGTCACTGCTCGCCGTCGGCGCGCCGTTCGTGGCCAACGCGACCGGGTGGGTGTTCACCGAGATGGGCCGCCAGCCCTTCGTCGTCCACCCCAACCCCGACGTCCCGGTCGGCGAGCAGGTGTACTTCTTCACCGCCCAGGCCGTCTCCCCCGGCATCAGCGCCGGCGAGGTGTGGACGTCGCTGATCAGCCTCGGCCTGCTCTACGGCGGCCTCGCCGTCGTCGAGCTGTTCCTCATCACCCGGCTGGTCCGCCGCGGCGTCACCACCGGCGACACCACGCCCACCCCACCGGCCGTCGGCGGCGACCGGTCGCACCGGGACGACGACGGCGACCGGCCCGACGGCTCGCGAACCGGCGACGACGTCCTCTCCTTCGCGTACTGAGGAGCACGACCATGGACCTGCAGACCCTGTGGTTCGCCGCCGTCGCGGTGCTGTGGACCGGCTTCCTGCTGCTCGAGGGCTTCGACTTCGGGGTCGCCGCGCTGCTGCCGGTGCTCGGCCGCCGGACCGCCGACCGGCACCTCATGCTGCGGACGATCGGCCCGGTGTGGGACGGCAACGAGGTCTGGCTGATCACTGCCACCGGCGCGGTGTTCGCCGCCTTCCCCGGCTGGTACGCCACCTGGCTGCCGGCGCTGTACCTGCCCTTCGTCGTCGTGCTGCTCGGCCTGATCGTGCGGGCGGTGGCCTTCGAGTGGCGGCACGGCTCGCACGACCCGCGGTGGGACGCGGCCTGGACCCGCGTCATCACCGGCGGCTCGCTGGTCGCGGCGGCCGGCATCGGCGCGGCACTGGGCGCCACCACGCTGGGGCTGCCCGTCGACGGTTCCGGCACCCGGGTCGGCGGCGCCCTCGCCGGTCTGGGCTGGTCGTCGCTGCTCGGCGCGGTCGCCGTCGTCGCCTACTCGCTGGTGCACGGCGCGCTGTTCCTGGCGCTGAAGACCGACGGCCCGCTGCGGCTGCGGGCACGGGCCTTCGCGCTGCGCGTGTCGCCGGTGGGCGCGCTGCCCCTGCTGGCCTGGGCCGGACTGGTGCAGCTGCGCTCGGGCACGCTGGTCACCGGCCTGCTGTGGCTGGTCGCGGCGCTGGCCGTCGTCGTCACCTGGACCCGCGTCCGGCTCGACCGCGAGGGGCAGGCCTTCGCCGGCTGGGCCACGGTGCTGCTGGCCTCGGCGGCCACGCTGTTCGGCGCCGCCTACCCGGTGGTCGTCCCCTCGACGATCGACCCGGCGTTCGACGTCACGATCGCGCAGGCCTCGGTCAGCGACTACACGCTCACCGTCATGACCTGGGTGGCCGCCGTCGGCCTGCCGGTGGTGCTGGCCTACCAGGCCTGGACCTACTGGGTGTTCCGCCGGCGGCTCACCGCCGAGCCCGGGCACGACGACGCCTCCGCGCAGGTGGCGGCGTGACCTCGCGGGGTCCGCTGGCGCCGCTGGCCGGCGTGCCGGGGCTG
>NZ_JBFNXQ010000178.1:0-4078 GCF_041018925.1 Geodermatophilus maliterrae | reverse complement strand
CGTGAGCGTGGACTACGCCGCCCGATCCACTGTCGCCGGGGTCATGAGACTCGTGGCCTTGGGGGGGTTGTCGGGGAGGACATCGTCGGCCTGCTCGTGCCCTCGACCTCCCTGCCGATCGGGCGCGATCAATGCCGTCATGGGACTGGCCCACAGCGAACACCCCTCCACGGCGCGATCGCGCTGGCCGCCTACGCCGCGATCGCCGCCCTCGCCGCCGGCCGGCTCGTGCTGCCCCGAGATATCACATCAGCACCGGTCCCCACACTCTCGAGCCGTACTCCGGCCCGGCCCGGCTCAAGACTCTGGGAAGTCGAGGATGTCGAGGTCGAGCGGGTACTGCTGCCTCCGCGGTTGGGGGGTCGGCAGGAGGTCTTCGTTCCATACGCCCTCGAGGGTGTCCGACGCGGCGAAGGCGGCGGGGTCGACGTGCCCGACGAGGCTGAAGGCGTCGTAGGTGTAGGGCAGACCGCTGGAGCCGAGCACCGAAGCCCCGTCCATCAGGTGGAAGTGCAGGTGCGGAGCCGAGGTGTTCCCGCTGTTGCCGAGCAGGCCCAGGACCTCTCCCCGGCGGACCCGGTCGCCCGGCGCCACGGTGACCGACCCCTTCTGCAGGTGCGCGTAGAAGGCGTACCGGCCATCGCCGAGGTCGAGAACCACGTGGTTGCCGTCGACGGTCTCCAGGGTGATGGTCGACGGGTCGGGCAGCGAACCCGGCACCTGGTCGTCGAGGGTGTCCAGAGTGGCCACGACCGTGGCGTCGGCCACGGCGAGAACCTCGGCGCCGTAGGCGGTGTAGGACTCCACCACGGCCGGGTCGCCGGACACGAGCCGGCCCTCGTCGTCGAGGCGCATGTAGTCGATGGCGAACCGCTGGCTGTCCGCCAGGTGCCCGTTCACCGGCAGCACGGTGTTGCGGTGAATGCCGTCGGCGCCGCAGCAGCCGTTGATGGCCACCCAATCATCGCCGGCCAGGGGCGCCCCGAGCACGGGAGGCGTGCCGGACAGCTCGTACGGGGCGGCGGTGTAGTCGAGTTGTTCCGGGCTGGTGCCGCCGGCGAGGGGGGCGCCGGTGAGCAGGAAACGGTGGACGAGGGACGCCGGAACATCGGCCGCCGAGTCGAAGGACACGTGCATGAGCAACAGCCGGGAGACGAACGGCTCGATCTCCAGCGAACCGGCGGGCGTCTTGCCGGTGAGGTCGCGCAGGATGCTCACCAGCTCGTCCGCGCCGACAGTGGCGACCACCCGGTCCGGATCGCCGGCGTCGAGCACGCGGATCTCCTGCAGCGTCGCCGGCACAGGCTTGGCGTTGGTCAGCTGGATCTCGTAGACGACATGCAGCCGACCGTCGGTGCCGAGAACCGGCGCCGCTCCGGGGTCCAGAGTCGACGCCACCACGGGAGTGAACTGATCGGCAGGCGCAGCCGCGTCCGTCGCCGGCACGGCCGGCGACGTGGCCCCCGCTGCCGCACAGCCGGTGGCCAGGAGGACCGCGGCCAAGGCCGTTCCCCACCGGAAGCGGGTCGGCCGGCCTGTCCTGGTCCTCGGCTGCGACTCGGTGGCGACCGTGCCCATGGAATCCTCCTCGGCCAGTACTCCTACCGGCGCGCCGAAACGACGCCCGAGTACGGTCCCGCGTGCCGTGCCCGGGCGCAACGAGCAGCTCTGCGCCGTTGTCTCGCCGGCTCATGCCACCGCGGACACGGGAAGGGGACGAGGATCTCCGCCGTCTCGGGCCCGCCCGAGGAAGGGGACCGACCGCGGTGGTGCTCCGGGTCAAATCCCTTCCGCCGCCCACCTGCGGGTTCTCGGTGGGGCCTGCTGCGCCCCATCGCCGGAGGGCTCGGACACCGGGTGCACCCCGCTTCCGGCACCCGGGCGCGCCCGCCACTCCCGGCGCTCCCAACCGCGACGGATGACGTAGCCGGGTGGCGACGGGGAGGGCCTCAGCACGGCCCCACTTCCGTCGCGCTGCGGGGGCGGGGGCTATCACACCGCGGACCGGTCGGCCCGCGCGGATCGTCGTGGGCGAGATGCGCCAGGAGGAGCGCCTCGACCTGCCGCAGGACGGCTCAACCCACACCGGCTGTTGGGACGTTCCGAGCCTGCTGCGAGGGCCATGACAGCCGCTTACTGCTCGCTCACTTGCGCTTACGGCGTCATCCCGCTCATCGCGCCCGCGGTGTCGCGCACGGTTTGGGGTGACAGCATGGGGTCGTCGAGCGCAGCCTCGGCCGACGGTCCTACGAACTCCTGGCTCAGTGCGACCTCGGTGCCGCGACGATCACCGACCTCATCTGACCGGCCGGGACGTGCGCGTGCGCGCGCCGCCTATCCACCGACCGGTGCGACGTCTCCTCAGTCTGAGAAGAGGCCGTTCGTGTCCGCTGGTGCCGGCCCCGCTTCGTTCACGGGTGCTTCGGTTTGGGCGCTGGGCGCCCCAGGCGGCACCGGGGCCCGGGCCTTCTTGCGACGGTGCGGCGCCCGGTTCAACGGGAGCTCTGCCGCCGGTGACAGCCCAGTCGTCGGCACGGGCCGGCCGTGCGGGTGCCCGACCGCACCTGATGGACCCGCCCGTTGACGGGCCGGTGGCCGTCGGCGAGCCTGCGGGTGTGGACCGGGATCGTCGGGTGACGGTGGCGGAGCAGGCTCGGTCCATCGCGGCGGCCTGGTCCCCGCCGGACGCGCCGGCCAGCTGGTGGCTGACCGCTGCGACGTTCACCGCGATCGCGGAGGACGATGAGCTGCTCAGCCTGGCTGCGGCGGTGCCGCTGGACCGGCTGCCGCCGCTGGTGCTCAGCGCCGCGCTCAGGTTTCACCTCGATGAGCGCGGCCCGGCGCGGCTGGCCGCCTACTATCCGCGACCCGGCGGTGGGCAGCCACCGCCGGACGAGGGGTTCCGCCCGGCGCTGCGGGCCTTCGCCCGGTCCGAGGCCTCCGCCCTGGCTCGGCTGTGCCGTGAGCACCGCTACCAGATGAACGAGGTGGGCCGGTGCCTGGATGTGGTCCCCGCGCTCGCCGCGGTCGCTGCGGGGGATCCGCGGCCTCTGGCGCTGGTCGACCTTGGCACCGGTGCTGGCTTGGGCCTGCACCTGGATCGCTACCACTACACCTATCGTCTCCCCGACGGTACCGAGTCGAGCGCCGGGGACGTGCGGTCGCCGGTGCGGCTGTCCTGCTCCGTGCGCGGCAGAGGGCGACCGCCGGTCCCGCCTCGGCTGCCCGCCGTGGCGCTCCGGCTCGGCGTCGACGCCGAGCCGCTGGACCTCACCGACGCTGCCACGGCGCGGTGGCTGGCCGCCTGCGTGCCGCCGGAGGTCGGCGCGGTCACCCGGTTCGCCGCCGCCGTCGAGGTGGCCCGAGCGCACCCTGCGCCGAGCCTGCGCGGTGATCTCGTCGAGCTGCTGCCCAGGGTGGTCGAGGAGGTTCCGCCGGAGAGGCTGCTTTGCCTGGTCGACACCTATGTGCACGTGTTCTTGCCGCCGCAGCGCTTGTCCGCCTTCCGGGAGGCGGTCACACGGATTGGGCAGGTCCGCGACGTGGAGTGGATCTCGGTCGACCCGCTCGTCCCGTTGGGGCCGGCCGCGACCGGGACGGTGCAGGGCCTGGAGGTTCCGCCGGACTGGCTGCGGGATAACCGTGACGGCGGCGTGTTCGGCGTGATCGGCCGGGTGAGCATCCGGAACGGTGCGCGCCGCGGTGCGGTGCTGGGCCGGGCCCACCCCGGTGCCGCGTGGTTGGAGTGGACCGCGGCGCTGTGATGGTCACCAGGTCGGCAGGCTGTCGGGGCACAGCACTGTGACGATCCCCCGCCAGAGGTCGGTCGCGGGGACGGCCTCGGCGTCGGCCGCATTGACCATCACCACCACGCTCGCCTCCTCCGGCAGCTCGAAGACCTCCTCGCAGGTGGCCACCCGCTCCCGCGCCGGGATCGCTGCGCACAGGCAGTTCAGCAGCACAACTACCCGAAAAGGCATGTGTCGGGCCGGCGGGGGCGGCCCGTGGGACTGCTACGCATGGCGTTGGCCGGTGTGGGTCGAGTCCGGGGACAACCCTGACCGCGACCCGAGTCGGT
>NZ_JBFNXQ010000177.1:0-4549 GCF_041018925.1 Geodermatophilus maliterrae | reverse complement strand
GAGTGCGCGACCACGACCAGCGGGCGGCCGCCGATCGACCCCAGCACGCCGGGCGCCTGCGCGGCCGGCACCGAGACGACCACCTGGACGGTCGTGGTCGCCGTCGACAGCACGCCGTCGGTCCGGCCGCTCACCGCCTGCACCGGCGCCGCCCGGACCACCAGGACCACGCCCTCCCCGGTCGTGGTGCCGGCCGGGTCGGTGACGCCGTAGACGTCCACCACCTGCCCGCGCGCCAGGCCCGGCGGGACGTAGCCGGCCTGCACCGGCAGGGCCACCTGCACGAGCTCCCGCGGCTCCTCGAGCGCCGTCCGCGGCAGCAGCTCCCCCGCACGGACCGCCCGCGCCAGCGTCCGCCCCGCCGGGTCGGTGCCGGTGGACAGGTAGGCGCCCGCGGCGTCCCCGAGCCGCACGTCGACGGCGACGAGGTCCTCGGGCCCGAGCACGGTCCCGGCCGCCAGGTCACCGGCCACCGACCACACCGGCACCGTCGCGTCGGCCGCCGTCACGACCCGCGCACCCAGCAGCACCGAGCCGAGGACGAGCAGCACGCCGAGCACCAGCCGCAGGTCCAGCCAGCGGGGCGCGCGCACCCGCCGCGGCACCGGGCCGGGCGTCCCCTCACCGGCCGCCGCGGGCGCCGGGGCCGTGCGTGTGGCAGCGCTCACCCAGCGCCCCTCCCTCCGTGTCCGGGACTCCCCCGGCGGCCCACCGTCCCGGTGGGCGCGCGTCCGACCGACCGCTCCGCGCGGTCGGACGCAGATGATGCGGTACGGACACCGATGCGTGCACCGGCTGTCCACACGTTCGGGTGTGGACGAGATGCGCCCGGGTGAGCCCCGTCCTGACAGACTGGCGGCGACCGGACGGAGAACCCATGCCCTCACCGCGCTTCCTGACCCTCGACGACGTCGCCGAGGTCCTCAACGTCTCGTGGTCGCAGGCCTACGCCCTCGTGCGGCGGCGGGAACTGATCGCCATCCAGATCGGCGGCCGCGGCCAGTGGCGGGTCGAGGTCGACGAACTCGAGCGCTTCATCCAGCAGAAGTACGCCGAGGCACGTGCCGGCGCGGTGCCCGCGCCCGGCGAGCTGACCTCCGAGGGCGCCGGCCCGGACGACGGCGGCCCGGACGACAGCGGCCCGGACGACAGCGGCCCGGCCGGGAGCGGGGCGGACGACGGCAGCACGGCCGGACGCCCCGGTGACGAGCCGGCCACGGCAGCGGCGTCGGGCCGATCTCCCGGGCGGGGACGCCGCCGCTGACCTCAGGCGGCGCCGGGGGTCAGCGTCCGCACGACCGCGACCGCCGCCAGGGCCACCGCCCGCACGCCACGTACCGCACCCGGCCGGCGGAAGTCGTCGGCCGCGTGCTCGGCGAGCTCGACGAAGTCCGCTCCGACGCGGTCCACCGTCCCGGTCAGCACCCCGCCGTCGTCGAGCACCAGCGCCACCGCGCTCCGGTCACGCGCCAGTCCGCGCAGCGCCCGGCGCAGGTCCACCGCGGCGCCCACGCGTGACGCCGGGGCGGGCGCCGCCGTCGTCCGCACCAGCCCGGCCACCGCCAGCACGGCCGGCAGCGCCACCAGCACCTCGCGCCCGGCGTCGTCCTCCAGCAGCAGCCAGTCCGGCCCGCGCTCGGTCAGCCGTCCGGCCACGTCACCGGCCCCCCGGCAGCGCAGCGAGACCCGTCCGCCCAGGGCGCTACCGAGCCGCTCGGCCAGCCGCACCGCGCCCGTCTCCGCCCGCGCCCGCGAGGGCAGCTGCGCCCGCTCCTCGGCCGCCTCGGCCTCCTCGAACTCCGCCTGCAGGTCGGCGAACAGCTGCTGCCAGCGCATGACGCCGAGCCTAGATGCACAGCATCTCTTGCGTTTGCATGTGTTTGCTTGCTTGAGTACGTCGTCGGTCGCGGAAGGGAGAGGACATGTCGGTACGTCGACTCGTCGGCACGACGGTGGTGATGGCCGTGGTGGCCCTGGTCCTGCGCCTGCTCACCCCCGACCTCGCGTGGCTGCACGCCGTCGACGGCGACCTGCAGCACGCCGTGGACGTCGCCGGGCCGGAGGCCCTGCTGCTGACCGCCGTCGCTGCCATCGCCTGGACGGTCTGGGCCTGGGGTGTGCTGGGGCTCGTGCTCACCGCGCTCTCGGGCCTGCCGGGCCTGGCCGGTGCGGCCGCCCGCGTCCTCCTGCGCGGGGTGCTGCCGGCCTCGGCACGGCGCGCCGCCGCCCTGGCGCTGGGTGTGGGCCTGGTCACCGCTCCGGCACTGACCGCGTGCTCGACCACGGCCCCGCCGACGGCCACCGTCGCGACCGCGGGTCTGACCGCTGCGGCTGCCGCCTCCCCGGGTGCCGTCCCCGACTGGCCGGCCGCACCCGCGACGGCGTCGTCGGCGCCGCCCGACTGGCCGGCTCCCCGGCCCGGGGACCACGTCGTGCTGCGCGGCGAGTGCCTGTGGTCGATCGCCGAGGCCGACCTGCGGGCCCGGACCGGTCTGGACCCGGGCGACGGCGAGGTGGCCGCGGCCGTCGCCCGCTGGTGGAGCACCAACGCGGACGTCATCGGCCCCGACCCGGACCTGCTGCTGCCCGGCCAGGTGTTGCGCCCACCCTCCTGACCGGCCCGCCCTGTCCCGCCATCACCCCGACCCCTCACCGTCCGGCCGCTCCCCCGGCCCGCGTCGTCCCGTCCTCCGACCCGACCCCCGGGAGCTCCCGTGACCGCACCGGCCCACCCCGCCGCACCGACCGCCTCTGCCGAGCCGGCTCCGCTCCGGACACTGCGGCTGACGCTCGTGCCCGCCCTGCACCCGACCCTCGACGGCCCGGCGGTGCCGCTGGTCGACCCGTCCACTCCACCGCCGCGTCCGCCGCACCGCCCCGGGCCGCGGCCGACACCGCCGGGGCAGCGCCGGACGCCGGTGGACGCCTTCGGGCCGGCCTGGTCCGTGCGGGCCGACCTCCCCGACCCGCGCGCCGCCGGCCGCCTGCTGCTCACCACCACGCTCGAGGCCCTGGCCGGCCGACGGCCGCTGTCCCAGGTGCAGCGGCTGACCTCCCCGGGCGTGCACGCGGCACTGACGCAGGGACGACCGCCGGCGTGGTGCCGCGAGGGGACCGCGCCGCTGGTCCTGGGCCCGGTGCACGTGTGCGAGCCCGTCGACGGCGTGGCCGAGGTCAGCGCGGTGGCGCGGCGGGCCGGACGCGCGCACGCGGTGGCCGCCCGGCTCGAAGGCGTCGACGGGCGCTGGCGCTGCACCGCCCTGACGATCGGCTGACCGCCGACAGCCGGCTCCGCCCCGCGAGCTCCTGCCCCGTTCGACGGATCCGCGCGTCCAGCTCGTCCGCCCAGGCCTCGGTGCCCTCGAACACGTCGAGCGGGAGCCGCACTCCGAGCGGTGCACGGACGAGCAGCACGCACCCCTGGGGAGCCGTCCTGCCGCACGACCGGGCCAGCACAACCCATGGTGAACTCAACTCATCGTGAAGTACATTCACGATATGGGATCGGCGAGAGAGACGCCGACCTCATCCGCACACCCACCTGGCAGACCGACGCACGACGGGTGCTCAGCACACAGCCGTGTCCCCCTCGACCGAGGAGCCGCTCATGTCCGCTCACGCCACGTCGACCGCCGCCAACGTCGAGCTCCTGCGATCGACCTTCGCGGCGTTCAACGCCGACGACCTCGGCACCTGCCTCGCCAACCTGGCCGAGGACTTCGTCATCAACCTGGCCGGAGTGCCGCAGATGCGCGGCCGGGACACCTGGCGTCAGGGCGTCGAGGTGATGAAGCGCGCCTTCCCCGACGTGACCGTGCAGATCGAGGACGTCGTCGCCTCCGACGACCGCGTGGCGGTCCGGCTCACCCTGCGCGGCACGCACACCGGGGAGTTCGAGGGCATCCCCGCGACCGGCCGGGCGGTGGAGTACTCGAGCAACGAGTTCTACCGCTTCGCCGACGGCGTGATCGCCGAGGAGTGGATCTGCTCCGACACGGCCACGCTGCACAGGCAGATCACCTGACCGGAACCCCCGCCGCGGCGGCCTCCACTCGCCGCGGCACCGCGACGCCTCGCTCCTGACCCGCCGCGGGGAGCGGGTGGAGCCGGTGCAGGAGCGGCTGGGTCACTCGTCAGCGGTGACGACGCCCGGCACGCACTCGCACCCGTGGCCGGACCCCGACGACCGGACCGTCCGGACGCCGACGACGTCCCCGGAGCCGCTGTGCACTCCGAGTGCGCAGCGGCCCGCCGGCCGGAGGTGAGGAGTGCAGGTCAGCGGCCGGCTGCCCCGTGGCACGCCTTGTACTTCCTGCCCGAGCCGCAGGGGCACGGGGCGTTGCGGGCCGGCTCCTTGGTGCCGGTGACCGTCGCCGTCTTCGCCGCCTTGGCCGGGCCGCTCTCCTTGGCGGAGGGGTCCAGGCTCGGCGCCGAGTAGGTCAGGCCCTCCGTCGAGTGGTGTGACTCGTCGAGACCCTTGACCGCCAGCTGCGGGCCGGTGCCCGAGGGGGCCGGCGTCTCCTCGGCCGGAGCCGGGGTCGGGGCGGGC
>NZ_JBFNXQ010000176.1:0-4673 GCF_041018925.1 Geodermatophilus maliterrae | reverse complement strand
GGCCAGCTCGGCCTCGCGCTGCGCCACCGCGACCGCCGCGTCGCGCTCGCCGGCCTCGACGGTGGTGTGCAGCAGCAGCGACGCGGTGCGGCCGAGGAACTCCGCGGCGGTGCGGTCGGCGGAGGAGGGCCGGTGCGGGCCGCTGTAGGAGTGGCAGGCGACGAGACCCCACAGCCGGCCGCGGTCGATCAGCGAGACCGACATCGAGGCGGTGACGCCCATGTTGGCCAGGTACTCCAGGTGCACCGGCGAGACGCTGCGCAGCACCGCGCCCGACAGGTCCAGCGGCCGCCCGGTGCCCGGCACCAGCTGCGGCGCCAGCGGCACCGGGGAGTAGGTGGCGTCGGGGATGAGCCGCATCCAGTTGGTCGCGTAGAGCGCGCGGGCCTGGGCGGGGATGTCGCTGGCCGGGTAGTGCAGGCCGAGGAAGGGCTCGAGGTCCGCGCGCCGGTCCTCGGCGACCACCTCGCCGTTCCACTCGGCGTCGAAGCGGTAGACCATCACCCGGTCGAAGCCGGTGAGCGCGCGCACCTCGCGGGCCAGGACGCCGGTCAGCCCCTCGAGCGTCGTCGGCGCCGACAGCCGCTGCAGCACCGTGGGCAGCCGGCGGTGCCAGGCGGCGCCGGCCTCCCCGGCTCCGGCGACCGGCTCCCACTCGGTGACCAGCAGGCCGCCGCTGCGGGAGAGCACGAGGTCGGCCTCGCGGCCGCCGGGTGCCACGCGCAGCGGCTCGGCCCCGGCGACGTCGCCGGCCAGCGCCTCGCGCAGCCGGCCGAGCTCGGCGGGGGTGAGCAGGTCGGCCAGCGTCACGCCGGTGACGTCGGTGCCGAGGACGTCGGCGGCGTTGGCCGAGGCGACGACCACGGCCAGGTCGGGCTCGGTGACCGCCAGCAGGGCGCCGTGCGGCTGGACGGCGCCGGGGACGGCGATCGGCTCCTCGGCGCAGCGCACGAGGGCGTCGGCGTTGCGGAACGGAGCGCCCGGGGCAGACGGCGCCGCGGGCGCCGGCGCCGTCGTGTCGAGCGCAGGCAGTGGCGGCTCGGGCGTCGTCACCGGCGCGACCCTACGACCCGACCTCCCCGTCGGCGCGGCCCGCCTGCTCCTGCTCCACCACCGGCACCAGCCGGTCCAGCTCGAGCAGGTCGATGACCAGGCGCACCGAGGTGTTCTGGCGGGGGCAGACGACCTGCAGGGTCGCGCCGGCCTCGGCCACCCGGCGGGCGGTGCGCACGATCTGCCGGGCGCCGGAGGAGTCCATGAACGTCGTCTCGGTCAGGTCGACCACCAGTGCGCCGGGCGACGTGGCCAGCTCGGCCTCCACGCACTCGGCGAGCCGCGGGGCCGTGGCGATGTCGAACTCACCGCGTACCCTCAGCGCGGGCCGCCCGTGCACCGCTGTGCGGTCGACGGCGAACTGCACGATCGGGCTCCCTCGGTGCGGTGGGCGGACCCAGGGAGCGTAGCCCGACGGCAGGGAGACAGGTCCGGCGTGGAGATCTCGTTCACGGTGAAGTTGCCCGTCGACGTCGACAGCGTGCCGTTCGTCCGGGGGCTGTGCCGGCAGGCACTGGAGCACCTGCGGATCGACCGGGCCGTCGTCGAGGAGACCACGCTGGCGCTCACCGAGGCGTGCGCGAACGTCGTCGAGCACTCCGGCGAGCACGCCGAGTACGAGGTGTCGGTCGAGATCAGCGACGACGTCTGCCGGATCACCGTCCTCGACGACGGTGCCGGCTTCGACCCCGGCGAGGTCGCCGACCGGGCTCCGGTCGAGGGCGGCGCGGGGCTGAAGCTCATGCAGTCGCTGGTCGACCGGCTCGACTTCCGCCAGGACCCCGACGGCCGGCACCGGGTGGGCCTGGAGAAGCGGCTGTCCTCCCGCCCCCAGCTGCGGCTGCTCGACCGCCGCTGAGCGAAGTCGCTCAGGAGGGTGGCGCGTCCCGGCCGCCCTCCTGCGCCGGTGGTGACGTCGCCTCCACCGCGGTGAAGGTCTCGACGATCTCGTAGGTGTGGCCCACGCCGGCCGGCACCACCCAGGAGTCACCCGGGCCGAGCTCCAGCGTCCGGTCCCCCGCGCGCAGCCGGGCCCGGCCGGTGATCACGTAGCCCACGGTCTCGTAGTCGCGGGTCGCCTCGGGCTTGCCCTCGCCAGGCTCTTCCGCGGCCCACAGGCGCATCGCGACCCGGGAACCCGCGGCCAGGTGGCGCTGGCCCATCTCCCCGGCCCGGACGGCCGTCGCCTCGACCCTGCTGACCTCGCCGCTCGTCGACTCGCTCACGGACGACGGCTACCCGGGGCCGGTGCCGGGCACGCCTCTCCGGCCGAGGTGTCCGGCCGCGGTCAGGACGACGGCGTGAGCGCGCGCACCCGGTCGATCAGCCCGCCGGCGCAGGCGTCGACGAAGCCGTCGGGGTCGGGGCCGGCGTTCTGCAGCACGATGTGGTCGAAGCCGGCGTCGACGTAGGGCTGCGCCTGCGCGAGGTGCCTGCCGACGTCCGGGCCGCAGGAGAACTGCTGCTTGATGTCCTCGAGGGTCACCGTCGCGCTGGCGGCGTCGAAGTTCACCGGGTTGGGCAGCTCGCTCATGACCTTCCAGCCGGTGACCGCCCAGCGGCTGGTCTCCAGGGCGGTCTGCGCGGCGGTGTCCTCGTCGGCCGCCCACGCCATCGGCACCTCGGCGTAGCGCGGGCCGGTGCCGCCGGCGTCGCGGTAGGCCGCCACGAGGTCGGCGCGGGGTTCGGTGGCGAACAGCCCGTCGCCGTGCTCGGCGGCCAGCGTGGAGGCGTTGTGCCCGCCGCTGGCGACGGCGATGACCGGCAGCTGGTCGGGCAGGTCGAAGATGCGGGCGTCCTCGAGCTGCAGGTGCCTGCCCTCGTAGGTCCGGTAGCCGCCCTGCCAGAGCAGCTTGATGATCTCCAGTGCCTCGGTGAGCATCTGGTGCCGGACGTGCACGGCCGGCCAGCCCTGGCCGACGACGTGCTCGTTGAGCCGCTCGCCCGAGCCGACGCCGAGGGTGAACCGGTTGTCCGACAGGATCTGCACGGTCGCCGCGGCCTGGGCGATGACCGCCGGGTGGTACCGGATCATCGGGCAGGTCACGCCGGTGGCCAGCCCGATCCGCTCGGTCCGGGCGGCCATCGCGCCGAGCATCGACCAGGTGAAGGCGCTGTGCCCCTGGACGTCGAGCCACGGGTGGTAGTGGTCGCTCAGCTCGACGAAGTCGAAGCCGGCCTCCTCGGCGCGGACGGTCTGCCGTACGACCTCGTTCGGGGGGAAGGCCTCGGTGGCGAGCTTCAGTCCGACCTGCATGGTCGTGGTTCCTCACTGTCGGGTTCGCGCTGGTCCGCCGTCCCGCCTGCCCGGTGCCCGCGGAAGGGAAACGGCGCGCCGGGGCCCGGCCTGGGCGCGCCGTCCCCGGGTAGTCCGGATGCGCACCGCGACGTCGCCGCGTCGACCGCCCCGGCCCTGCTCGCCTCGCGGGCCCGACCCGCGACGGGAGGAGAGGACCATGGAGAAGATCAGCGATCGGCTGCTCAGCTGGGCGTCGATCCTCGAACCGACCACGCGGGTGCAGGCCGAGCGCACCGCCTCGATGCCGTTCATCCACCCGCACGTGGCCCTCATGCCCGACGCCCACCTGGGCCTGGGCGCGACCGTCGGCTCGGTCATCCCGACCGACGGCGCGATCATCCCGGCGGCGGTGGGGGTCGACATCGGCTGCGGGATGATGGCCGTGCGCACCCAGTTCACCGGCGACGACGTCCGCGGCCGCAACCTGGCGACGCTGCACGAGCAGATCTCGCGCGCGATCCCGCTGTCGGCCGGCCGCAACAACAAGAAGGTGCGGGAGACGGCCGCGCCGCGCGTCGAGGAGCTGCGGGACCTGCCCGGAGCGGCCCAGGCCGACGGCGTCGTCCCCGACTGGCCGCTGCAGCTGGGCTCGCTCGGGTCGGGCAACCACTTCATCGAGGTCTCCCTCGACGAGGCCGACCGCGTGTGGCTGTTCCTGCACTCGGGTTCGCGCGGCGTGGGCAACAAGCTGGCGTCGAGGCACATCCGGGTGGCGCAGGAGCGCACGCGGGCGAGGGGCGTCGACGTCCCCGACCGCGACCTCGCCTACCTGGAGGAGGGCGAGCCGGAGTTCGACGCCTACGTCGAGGCGCTGCGCTGGGCGCAGCGGTTCGCCGCGCTCAACCGCGAGGAGATGATGGACCGCGTCGCCGAACAGGTGTCGCGGTTCCTCACCGAGGAGGTCCGGCGGGTGCAGGTGGTCCAGTGCCACCACAACTACACCGAGCGGGAGACCCACCACGGCGCCGAGGTGTGGCTGTCCCGCAAGGGCGCGATCGCCGCGCGCACCGGCCAGTGGGGGCTGATCCCCGGCTCGATGGGTGCCGCGTCCTACGTCGTCGTCGGCAAGGGCAACGCCGAGGCACTGATGTCGGCGCCCCACGGCGCGGGCCGCAACCACTCGCGGGGTGCCGCGCGGCGGATGTTCAGCCGGGCCGACCTCGACCGGCGCATGAGGGGCATCGCCTGGGGCCGGTCGGACGCCTTCCTCGACGAGCACCCCGACGCCTACAAGCCGATCGACGTCGTCATGGCCGACGCCGCCGACCTGGTGGAGATCCGGCACACGCTGCGCCAGGTGGTGAACGTCAAGGGCGACTAG
>NZ_JBFNXQ010000175.1:0-4682 GCF_041018925.1 Geodermatophilus maliterrae | reverse complement strand
CCGCGGCGCCGTCGCGGGGTGCGCGGGCGGCGGCGCTCACGAGCCCTCCTCGCCGGCGCTCGTCGGCCGCGTTCGCGGCGCTGCCGTGCCCACCCGTGAGCTCGCGAGCTCGCTCACGCTGCCCGCCGGGTGCGCTCGGCGGCGCGGACGCGGGCCGAGGCCGCCCGCGGGTTGGCGGCCACCTCCGCCTCCGACGGTGCCTCGCCGCCGCGGGTGAGCAGGCGCAGGACCGGCCCGTACTCGGGCAGCCGGACCGGCAGCTCCGGCGGCGTGCGGTCGGTGGCGCCGGCGGCGAGGGTCTGCTTCACGATCCGGTCCTCGAGGGAGTGGAACGTGATGACGGCCAGCCGGCCACCGACGGCGAGGGCGTCCAGCGCCGCCGGGAGGGCCCGCCGGAGGGCGCCGAGCTCGTCGTTGACCTCGATGCGCAGGGCCTGGAAGGTCCGCTTGGCCGGGTGCCCGCCGGTGCGCCGGGTGGCCGCGGGGATCGACTCGCGCACCAGGTGCGCCAGCCGCTCGGTGTTCGTGAACGGCGCCCGCGACCGCTCGCGGACGATGGCCGACGCGATCCGCGAGGCGAAGCGCTCCTCGCCGTACACCCGCAGCACCCGGGCCAGGTCCGCGGCCGGGTAGGTGTTGACGACGTCGGCGGCGGTGCGGGGGGCACCGGGGTCCATCCGCATGTCCAGCGGCCCGTCGCCGGCGTAGCTGAAGCCGCGCTCGGGGCGGTCCAGCTGCAACGAGGAGACGCCGAGGTCGAACAGCACCGCCTGCACCTCGGGCAGGTCCAGCCGGTCGAGCACCTCGGGCAGCTCGTCGAAGACGGCGGGCACGAGGGTGGTGCGCCCCGCGTGGCCGGCGGCGGCGATGCGGGCGGCGGCCTCGGCGCGCGCCTGCGGGTCGCGGTCCAGGCCGACCAGGCGCAGGCCGGGGTGGGCGTCGAGGAGGGCCAGCGCGTGGCCGGCCAGGCCGAGGGTGGCGTCGACGAGCACGGCGCCGTCGGCGGCGCAGGCGGGGCCGAGCAGCTCGGTGACCCGGTCGAGGAGGACGGGCACGTGCGCCGGGTCCGAGGGCGCCGAGTCCTGCGCCGGGTCCGAGGGCGCCGAGTCCTGCGCCGGGTCCGAGGGCACCGAGTCCTGCGCCGCGGGCCGCACGGCCTCGGGGCTGTCCATCGTCGCTCTCCTCGGGTCGGGCTCCCCGCGCGGGGAGGACGTCCTCATGGTGGCGCGGGCAGCGGGTCGGCAGGGGGAGCTCGGCGGGCGTGCCGCGCGACGGGAGGGGCGCGTCGGACGGGCGCGTCGGGAGGGGTGCCGCTCGAGGGGCCGTGGGGGTGCTGTGGCGGACGGGGTGGGACCCCCGCCCCCGCGGTCCGCCTGGCGCCGGGGAAGTGCGTCAGGTGGCAGCCGCGAGGGCGGGGGTGCCCGGTGCCGGTGGCCGGTCCGGCCGGCGGCGCGGGTGCGCCGCACTGCGCGGGGACCGAGCCGCGGGGAAGGCGGTTCGGGCCGGACCCGGGTCGAGCCGCGGGGAAGACGGCTCGCGGACGGGTGCGCGGCGGTCGGGGCGACCGGCGGGAGGGGATCAGGACAGCGTGGGCATCCCCTCGCTCTCCATGGCGGCGAAGGCCGCCTCCTGCTCTTCCACGTAGGAGTCCCACGTGGCCTGGTCCCAGATCTCGAAGCGCGTGTCGACGCCGACCACGACCACGTCGCGGTCGAGGTGGGCGTACTGCCGCAGGTCGGCGGGGATGGTGATGCGGCCGGTCTTGTCCGGCTCGACCTCGACCATCGACCCGAAGCTCATGCGGGCCCGCATGCGGGCCTCGGCGGTGTCGGCGGGGGCCATCGACGCGGCGGCGCTGCTCTGCTCGGCGACCCGGGCCATGGTGAGGCCGTAGATGCAGCGCTCCTGGCCCTTCTTGATCACCATGCCGCCGGCCACCTGCTCGCGGAAGCGGACCGGGAGTGCGAGCCGGCCCTTCTCGTCGAGGCGCAACGTGTAGCTGCCGACGAACACCGGATCACCTCCCCCATCGGTCCTCCTCGTGTCCGTCTGCGGACCCGGGACGGGCCCTGGCTCCCCACCGCGCCACACCCTAACCCACTACGCCCCACCGAACACCACTCGACACCATGTCGTGACCGAGCGCTCCCACCGCCTGCCGTGCAGGTCAGGGGCACGGGGGACCTCCGGGGGGCCGCGGTGGGGACGGGTGGGGCAGGTGGTGGGGTCGGGTGGGACGGGAGCCCCCGCGGAGGGGTCCGTGGTGGGGGTCGCGGAGGCGCTCGCGGAGCCCGTCCCGGGGGCCCGCCCGCCACGTACCGTGGGCCGGGTGACCGACACCATGCGTGCGGCGGACGGGACGGCCGGTCTCCCGGTCGACGTCGCCACGGAGGGCGCGCGGATCGCCGCCAACGTCTCCCGGGTCGTCCAGGGCAAGCCCGGCGTCGTGCACCTGGCGCTCGTGGTGCTGCTGGCCGAGGGGCACCTGCTCGTCGAGGACGTGCCCGGGGTGGGGAAGACGACGCTGGCCAAGGCGCTGGCCGCCTCGATCGACGCCAGTGTGCGCCGCATCCAGTTCACGCCCGACCTGCTGCCCAGCGACGTGACCGGGGTGTCGGTCTACGACCAGGAGAGCCGCGCCTTCGAGTTCAAGCCGGGCGCGGTGTTCGCCAACGTGGTCGTCGCCGACGAGATCAACCGGGCCTCGCCCAAGACGCAGTCGGCGCTGCTGGAGTGCATGGAGGAGCGGCAGGTCACCGTCGACGGCGTCAGCTACGAGCTGGCCCGGCCCTTCCTCGTCGTCGCCACGCAGAACCCGGTGGAGATGGAGGGCACCTACCCCCTCCCCGAGGCCCAGCGCGACCGGTTCACCGCGCGGGTCTCGATGGGCTACCCCGACCGCGAGGCCGAGGTGGCGATGCTCGACGACCGCGGCACCACCGACCCGCTGGCCACCCTGTGCCCGGTCGCCGATGCCGCCGCCGTCCGCGCGATGGTGACCGCGGTGCAGACGCTGCACGTCTCCGACGCCGTCCGCCGCTACGTCGTCGCCCTCGTCGAGGCCAGCCGCCGCTCCCCCGAGCTGCGCCTGGGCGCGTCGCCGCGGGCCGGCCTGCAGCTGCTGCGCACCGCCCGCGCCACCGCCGCGCTGGCCGGCCGCGACCACGTCCTGCCCGACGACGTCCAGACGATGGCCACGCCGGTGCTCGCCCACCGCCTGCTGCTCACCCCCGACGCCGCGGCCGCCCGGCGCACACCCGAGCAGGTCGTGTCCGGGCTGCTGGCCGCCGTCCCCGTCCTGCGAGGGCGCTGAGCGCCGTGCCCGGCCCGCTGCGGACCGCACTCACGTCGCTCACCCTGCGCGGCCGCTGCCTGGTCGCCGCGGGACTCACCCTCCTGGGGCTCGGCGCGCTGCTCGGTGAGCAGCCGCTGGCCCAGCTCGCCGTCTTCGTGCTGGCCCTGCCGCTGCTGTCGGCCCTGGCCGTGGCCCGGCAGCGGGTCCGCGTCGCCGCCCGCCGCACCGTGTCGCCCGCGCGGGTGCCGCGCGGGGAGGACGCCGAGGTGCGGCTGGAGCTCACCAACGCCGAGCGGCGCACCGGCCGCCTGTGGCTGCTGGCCGAGCAGCTGCCCGCCGAGCTCGGCCCCTCCCCCCGGTTCGTCGTCGAGCGGCTGGCCGGCGGCGGCACCACGGAGCTGCGCTACCGCGTGCACGGTGGCCGCCGCGGCCGCTTCCGGCTCGGTCCGCTGCAGCTGCGGCTGGTCGACCCCTTCGGGCTGGTCCAGCGCACCACCAGCGGCACCGACGACGCCCCGCTGCTGGTGGTGCCGCGGGTGCGGCAGCTGGGCCCGGGCGGTCCGGCCGGAGGGCAGGGCGGTGGCGGTGAGGGTGCCCGCCGCTCGATCGCGGTGCACGGCGAGGACGACGTGAGCACCCGCTCCTACCGGCACGGCGACGACCTGCGCAAGGTGCACTGGCGGGCGACCGCGCGGACCGGGGAGCTCATGGTGCGGATGGAGGAGCGGCCGTGGCGGTCGCAGGCGGCGCTGCTGCTGGACACCCGCGTCCGCGCCCACCTGCTCAGCCGCGCCGCCGCGCCCGGCGCGGCGGCCGGGGCCACCGTCGCCGGTCCGCCCGGCGACCCGGCCCCGCCGCCGGACAGCCTCGAGTGGCTGGTGGAGGCCGCGGCGAGCATCGGCACGCACCTGGCCCGCCGCGGGGCGGTGGTGCACGTGGTCACCGAGGCCGGCGAGCTCGGTCCCTCCGACGGGCACGGCGGCCGGGGCCGCGGCGGTCTCGGTCCCGGCGAGCTGCTCGACCGGCTGGCCGCGCTGACGCCCTCCCGCGGTGCGCGCCTGGCCCCGGCGGCGGGTCTGCTCGGCCGGGTGGCCGGCGACGGCCCGGTGGTGGCGCTCCTGGGGGCCGTCGGCCCCGAGGACCTCCCCGAGCTGGTCGCCGCCCGCTCGGGGCCGGCGTCCGACGTCGCCGTCCTGCTCGACGTGGGCAGCTGGGCCGAGGCCGGCCGCGGCCGCCGGGCGCTGACGGGGGCGGCCCGCGCCTCGCTGACCGCCCAGCTCGAGGAGTCCGCGGCGCTGCTGCGCGGCGCCGGCTGGCAGGTCGTCGTCGCCTCGGCCGGCCGCACGGTGGAGGCGGTGTGGGCCGAGCTGGCGCACACGCGCGGAGC
>NZ_JBFNXQ010000174.1:0-4731 GCF_041018925.1 Geodermatophilus maliterrae | reverse complement strand
GCGCGCTGCGGAGCGGCGACCGCCGGTCCGCCCCTAGAGCGCATGGGAGTCCAACAGATGGGTGTCAGCCTCTCCAAGGGCGGGAACGTCTCGCTGACCAAGGAGGCGCCGGGTCTCACCGCGGTCAACGTCGGCCTCGGCTGGGACGTCAACACGTTCGCCGGTGGCGACTTCGACCTCGACGCCTCGGCGATCATGATCGGTCCCGAGGGCAAGGTCACCCCCGACGACTCGGGCTTCGTCTTCTTCAACAACCTGCGCAGCCCCGACGGCTCGGTGGTGCACGTCGGTGACAACCTCACCGGCCAGGGCGAGGGCGACGACGAGGTCATCCAGGTCGACCTGGCCTCCGTCCCGCCGAACTGCCAGAAGATCGTCTTCCCGGTCTCGATCTACGACGCCGACAGCCGCAAGCAGAACTTCGGCGCCGTCCGCAACGCCTTCATCCGCGTGGTCAACCAGGCCAACGGCTCGGAGATCGCCCGCTACGACCTGACCGAGGACGCCTCGGTGGAGACCGCCATGGTCTTCGGCGAGCTCTACCGCAACGGTGCCGAGTGGAAGTTCCGGGCCGTGGGCCAGGGCTACGCCTCCGGCCTGCGCGGCATCGCGCAGGACTTCGGCGTCAACGTCGGCTGACCTCCGGCTCACCCGCCGGGCCCGGACGGCACCCGTCCGGGCCCGGCGCCCTGCCCGGCACACCTGCGCACCCCGAGCCCCGGAGGTCCCCGTCGTGGTCGACTACACCCGCCGACCGTCCGCCCCACCCACGACCCCCGCCGGCGGCGTGAGCCTGTCGAAGGTGACGCTCACCAAGGGCGCGCCGTCGGTCTCGCTGACCAAGGGCCACGGTGCCGGCGGGCAGATGCGGGTCAACCTCAACTGGGAGTCCGGCCGCCGGGGCCTGTTCTCCAAGGGCAGCGCCGTCGACCTCGACCTCGGCTGCCTCTGGGAGACCGCCGACGGCCGCAAGGGCGTCGTCCAGGCGCTGGGCAACGCCTTCGGCGCGCTCGACCGGCCGCCCTACGTGCTGCTCGACGGCGACGACCGCTCCGGCGCGAGGAGCGGCGGGGAGAACCTCGTCGTCAACCTCGACCACCTCGACGCGATCCGCCGCGTCCTGGTGTTCGCCTACATCTACGAGGGCGCGCCCGACTGGGCCGCGGCCAACGGCGTCGTCACGCTGTACCCGCAGGGCGCCGCACCGATCGAGGTCCGCCTCGACGAGCACGCCGCCGGCGCCCGCTCCTGCGCCATCGCGCTGCTGACCAACTCCGGCGGCGCGCTCACCGTGCAGCGCGAGATCCGCTACCTGCGCGGCGTGCAGCGCGACCTCGACAGCGCCTACGGCTGGGGTCTCGACTGGACGAGCGGGCGCAAGTGACCCCCCCGGCTCCCCGCGGCTGAGCGCCGTGGTCCACGTCCTCACCCGCGGCGGCAACGTCGGCCTCGTGCAGGCCGGCCTGACCGGACCCGTGGTCGTCACGCTCACCTGGACGCCGGCGCCCGGCGTCGACGCCGACCTCTCGGCGTTCCTCACCACCGCCGCCGGCCGGGTCCGCAGCGACGACGACTTCGTCTTCTACAACCAGCCCTCCGGCGCCGGCGGCGCGGTGCGCCACCTCGGCAAGACCGCCCGTGGTGGCGCCACCGTCGACCAGGTCCGCATCGACCCCGCGGCGCTGCCGCCCGACGTCGAGAAGGTCGTCATCGGCGCCTCGCTCGACGGCGCGGGCACCTTCGGCGGGCTGTCCGGCCTCGCCGTCGAGGTGGCCGCCGAGGGCCGTCCGCCCGCCGTCCGGTGCGAGCTGGCCGCCGGCCCGGAGACCGCGCTGGTCTTCGCCGAGGTCTACCGCCGCGGGCCGGAGTGGAAGGTCCGCGCCGTCGGGCAGGGCTTCACCGACGGCCTGGCCGGCATGGCCACCGACGTCGGCGTCAGCGTCGACGACGAGCCCGCCCCGGCGCCGGCCCCGCCGCCCCCCGCGGCACCCCCGGTCAGCATGGAGAAGCGGCGGCTGGTCGACCTCGAGAAGAAGCTGGCCGGCTCGGCACCGCAGATGCTCAGCCTGGTCAAGACCGCCGGCGTCAGCCTGGAGAAGCGCGGGCTGGACGAGCACACCGCCCGGGTCGCGCTGGTCCTCGACATCTCCGGGTCGATGGCCGCGCTCTACCGGGCCGGCGCCGTGCAGCGGCTGGCCGAGCGGGTGCTGGCGCTGGGGCTGCGCTTCGACGACGACGGCGTGGTCGACGTCTTCCTCTTCGGCCAGAACGTGCACCGGCCCGAGCCGGGGCTGCGGCTAGAGGGCCACCAGCAGTACATCGCCGACCTGTCCCGGCAGTTCCCGCTGGAGTACGACACCCGCTACGGCGCGGCGATGGCCGCCGTCCGGCAGGCCTACTTCGGCGACAGCCGCGAGCGCGCCGAGCCCCAGCCGGCGCAGGTGCCGGTCTACGTCATGTTCCTCACCGACGGCGCCCCCAGCGACAAGTCGGCCGCGACCAGGCAGATCAAGGCCGCGTCGTTCGAGCCGGTGTTCTGGCAGTTCATGGGCATCGGCCCGGAGCGGCAGTTCTCCTACCTCCAGCGCCTCGACGACCTCGAGGGCCGCTACACCGACAACGCCGACTTCTTCGCCGTCTCCCAGGACGACCTCATGGGCCGCCGGCCGATCAGCGACGACGCGCTGTTCGACCGGCTCATGACCGAGTACCCCGACTGGCTCCGCCGGGCGCGCGCGCAGGGCCTGCTCCGCTGAGCAGCCGGCCCGCGACCGCGTTGCCCTCGACCGACCCCACGTCCCGCACGGGGTGGAAGGGAGCGACCGTGCGCCACTTCGCGTACCTGACCGACGACGAGCGCGGACGGCTCTTCGCCGTCCCGCCGGAGGAGGTGGGGCCGGCCACCCAGCGCGGCGTGCTGGCCCTGGCCCTCGGGGCCACGCTCTACAGCCCTGGCACCCGTCCGGCGCTCGACGCCGACGCCGAGCGGGCCGCCGCCGTCGGGGCCACCAGCGTGGTGTGGTGCCTCGAGGACGCCATCCCGCACGCCGCCGTCGCCGACGCCGAGGCCAACGTCGTCGCCGCGCTGCGTCGGCTGTCCCGCCGGGTCGACGACGGCGAGGCGCCGGTGCTGCCGCTGCTGTTCGTGCGGGTGCGCACGCCCGGGCAGATCCGCTCGCTGGCGCTGGCCGCCGGCCCGGCCCTGGCCCGGCTCACCGGCTTCAGCCTGCCCAAGGCCACCGGGACGACGCTCGGCCCGATGCTCCAGGCGATCGCCGAGGTGAGCGCCGCGACCGGGCACCCGCTGTACGGTATGCCGATCCTCGAGACGCCCGACCTCGCCTACCGGGAGACCCGCGCCGAGACGCTGGCCGTGCTGGCCGACGTGGTGGCCGCGCACCGCGACCAGGTGCTCTGCCTGCGGGTCGGCGGCACCGACCTGTCGGGCCTGTTCGGCCTGCGCCGCGACCGCCACACCACCATCTGGGACGTCGCCGTCGTCCGCGACTGCCTGGCCGACGTGGTCAACCGCTTCACCCGCGGCGGCGAGCACGTGGTCACCGGCGCGGTGTGGGAGCACATCCCCGGCGGGCCCCGGCTGTTCAAGCCGCAGCTGCGCCAGTCGCCGTTCACCGAGCAGCACGAGACCGGCCTGCGGCAGCGCATGATCGACGACGACCTCGACGGCCTGGTGCGCGAGGTCGCGCTCGACAAGGCCAACGGCGTGCTCGGCAAGACGGTCATCCACCCCGCGCACGTCTCGGTGGTCAACGCGCTGCTCACCGTCTCCCGCTCGGAGTACGACGACGCGCTGGAGGTCCTCACGGCCCGCGGTCGCGGCGGCATCGCGGTCTCCGGGCACGGGCGGATGAACGAGATCGGGCCGCACGCGCTGTGGGCCGAGCTGGTCAGCCGCCGCGCCGCGGTCTACGGCGTGGTCGCCGACGAGGCCGCGCTGGTCGAGCTGCTCGCGGCCGGGCAGCGCCGGCTGGCCGAGGTGTTCGCGGCGGGGGAGGCCCGGCGCGCGTGACCACGCTGACCACTGGTGCGGTCGACCTCGGCCGCACCGTCTCCCGGCTGCTCGGCGTCGGGGTGAGCGACCCCGACCGCTTCGCCGCGCTGTGCGGCCTGGCGCTGCGGGACAACCCGCGCCGAGCCCACCTCGTCGTCTCCCGGGTGCTCGGCAAGCACGTCCCCGTCGCGCCCGCCGCCGTGCTGGGCGCCGGTTCGGCGGTGGGCGACGCCGTCGCCGCCGTCCTCGGGGCCGACGTCCCCGGTCTGGTCGTCGGCTACTGCGAGACGGCGACCGGCCTGGGCCACGCGGCCGCCGCGCGGCTGGCCGCGACCTACCTGCACACCACCCGCCGCGTGCACCCTGACGCGCCGGTGGCCGCCGCCTTCGAGGAGGAGCACTCGCACGCCGTCGCGCACGCGCTGCAGCCCGCCGGCGACGTCGACCTCGCCGCGCCCGGGCCGCTGGTGCTGGTCGACGACGAGCTGACCTCGGGCCGGACGGTGCTCAACACCGTCGCCGAGCTGCACGCGCGCTGGCCGCGCGAGCGCTACGTCGTCGCCACGCTGCTCGACGCCCGCACCGCCGCCGCCCGGCAGGCCTTCACCGAGCGGGCCGCCGCGCTCGGGGTTCGGGTGGACGTCGCCGCCGTCCTCACCACCGGGCTGGCGTTCCCCGCCGACGTCCTCGACCGGGCCGCGGCCGCCCGGGCCGCGCTG
>NZ_JBFNXQ010000173.1:0-4788 GCF_041018925.1 Geodermatophilus maliterrae | reverse complement strand
CCTATGGCCTCGCTGCAGTGGAAGGACCCCGGCCTCCTCACCCCTCGCACGCTCGGGGTGAGCCTCGGGCCGGGGCCGGTGGGGGGCAGCGAGGTCCTTCCTCATGGTGTCGGCTCCGCCACGACGACGACGTTGTCGCGGTACCCGCCGACCTCGGGGAGGAACGGTCCGCCGCAGGTCACCAGGGTCAGCCGCGGGGGTCCGTCGCGGCGGAACAGGGTGTCCACCGGGAGCGCCTGCTTGTCGACCAGCTCGCGGCCGGTCACCACCCAGCGGGTGCTCGCGCCGGCGCCGTCGGTCACCACGACCTCGTCGCCGGGTGCGGCCTCCCGCAGCGGCGCCAGCTCGCCCAGGCCCTGCTCGGCGTCGTCGACGTGTCCGGCGACCACCGCCGAGCCCGGCGCCCCGGGGACCGGGCCGAAGCGGTACCAGCCGGCCCGGTCGACGTCGTCGGGCAGCGCCATCTGCCCGTCGGCGGTGACGCCTACCGGGTCGACGGCGACGTCCACGCCCCGTGCCGGGACGGCGAGCCGGATCGGCGCGACGACCTCGGCCGCCGCTGCCGGTGCGGCGTCGCGGACGACCACGTCCGGGCCGGGCGCCGGTGGCGGGGTCGGGACGGGCGCCGTCCCCAGGGCCTGCTCGACCGGCGCGCCCGCCGCCGCGGCCGGCCGGGTCAGCTCCCACGCGGTGGGTACGCCCACGGCGAGGGCCAGTCCCAGAGCCACGCCGGCGGCGGCGGGTCGCACGTCGGTCTTCCCGTCAGGCGCGGGTCGTGGCCAGCCGGCGGGCGGCCAGCCCGGCGCCCAGCAGGCCCACGGCGGACAGGCCGAGCAGCGGCAGGGGCAGCCCGTCGTCGGCCAGGCCGGCGGTGCCGCCCGGGACGCCGGACGGTGCCGAGGAGGCGCCGTGCACGGTCTGGACGGCGAGCTGGTAGCCGGCGTCCCCCGAGCCCCACGCGTAGACGACGGTGGTGACGCCCTCGGCGACCGTCAGGTCGGCGGGGCCGATGGCGACCGTGCTCGTGCCGGCGAGGACGACGTCGGCGCTGACGGTGCCCGCCGGCACGGTCAGCGCGGCCTCGCCGGGGGCGGCCAGGCCGGGGGCGACGACCTGCCCGCCGGCGCGGACGTCGACCGCCGGGGCGGCCGCGGTGTGCCGGACGACGACCCGGCCCTGACCGGCCGGCACCGCCGAGGTGTCGTTGACGAACGGCGTGAGCGCCGGCTGGCCGGCCTCGGTGAGGTGCGCGACGACGGTGGCGTCCGCACCCGCCGGGACCGCGACGCCGTTCGCCGAGAGCAGCGGCGTGCCCGACCCGTCGGCGGCGTCGGCCGGGAACAGCGCGAGGTCGTAGGAGCCGGCCGGGAGCTGCAGCGGGTCGGTGAGCGTGCCGGGCTGGAAGTCGTCGATCAGCCGCTCGCCGTTGGCGTAGACGTCGACGGGGGTGTCGGGCACGGCGTGCAGCACCGAGACGGTGGCGGTGTCGGCGGCGGCGGCCGGGGCGGCGCCGAGCGCGAGCAGTGCGCCGGTTCCTGCGACGGCGGTGAGGCCGAGGGTGCGGGTCCTGGTCACGGAGTCCTCCGGGATCGGGGATGTGCTGACACCCCTCTTCCGGCGTTCCCGCAGGTCCGGATGCAGGATCCTCACTCGGTCCGGGGGCGGCCTCCCTGCGGCGGCCCGCCCCGAGCGTGCGAGGGGTGGGGGGCGGGGAGGTCCTTCCTGGACAGGGAGACGCCGAAGTCGCCGTCGGGGTCGGTCCACCAGTGCGTCAGCCGCAGGCCGGCGTCGACGAGCTCGGCCTCGACCCGCTCGCGGCGGAACTTCGCCGACACCTCGGTGCGCACCTCCTCGCCGGCGGCGAAGGGGACCTCCAGGTCGAGGGCGGCCACCCGCACCACCTGCTCGACCCGCGAGCGCAGCCGCATCTCGATCCACTCGGCCTCGGCGTCCCACACCGCGACGTGGTCGAAGGCGGCCGGGTCGAAGTCGGCGCCCAGCTCGCGGTCGAGCACGGCCAGCACGTTGCGGTTGAACTCCGCGGTCACGCCGGCGGCGTCGTCGTAGGCCCGCACCAGCCGGGCCGGGTCCTTGACCAGGTCGGTGCCCAGCAGGAACGAGTCGCCCGGCTGCAGGGTGGCGGCCAGGTCGCGCAGGAAGTCCGCCCGCGGGCCGGGCTCGAGGTTGCCGATCGTCGAGCCGAGGAAGGCCACCAGCCGCCGGCCCGACCGCGGCAGCAGGGCCAGGTGCTGCGTGAAGTCCCCGACGACGGCGTCGACGGCGACGCCCGGGTACTCGGCGGTGATCGCCGCGCCGGCCGCCTCCAGCACCGACGGGTCGACGTCGCAGGGCACGAACCGCCGCAGCGTGCCGGCCCGCGAGAGCGCGGTGAGCAGCAGCCGGGTCTTCTCCGAGGTGCCGCTGCCGAGCTCCACCAGGACGTCGGCGCCCGAGGCCCGCGCCATCTCGTCCGCGTGCGCCTCCAGCACCGCCCGCTCCGCCCGGGTGGGGTAGTACTCGGGCAGCCGGGTGATCTCGTCGAACAGCTCGCTGCCGCGGGCGTCGTAGAACCAGCGCGGCGGCAGCGACTTCGGCGTCGCCGTCAGCCCGGCGAGCGCGTCGGCGCGCAGGGCGGCCGCGGCGTCGTCCGGGGCGAGGTACGAGGTCAGCGAGTCGGTCACGGAGCTCCTCAGCGGCGGGCGGGTCGGTCGAGCGGGGTGACGGTCAGGCCGTCGGGGGTCACCTCGACCAGCGAGCGGTCGGGGACGTCGGTCCAGGCCGGGTCGTCGTCCCACGGCTCGCTGGCCAGCGCCGTCCCCTCGTCGGTGACCAGGGCCGACAGCGTGTCGCCCCAGGTGGTGGCCAGCAGCCGGGCGCCGTCGGCGGCGAGCAGGTTGAGCCGGGCGGCGGGGTCGGCGGCGCCCACCTCGCGGACGGTGTCCCCGAGGGCGTCGGGGCCGCGGGCGAACACCAGCGCGGCCAGCAGCGCGCTGTCGACCGTCGACTCGGCGTCGCGCACCGGCGGCAGCACCGCCCGGTCGACCCGGCCGTTGTGCGACAGCAGCCAGTGGCCGTCGGTGAACGGGGCGACGGCGCTCTCCTCCAGCGGCATGCCCACCGTCGCCGAGCGGACGGCGGCGACCACGCAGCCCGAGTGCAGCACCGGCGCCACCGAGGCGAACGACGGGTCGCCCCACAGCGGCCGCGCCGAGCGCCAGCGCGCCGGCCGGGACCGGCCGGGGACGAAGAAGCCCACGCCCCAGCCGTCGGCGTTCACGGTGCCGTACCGCTGCCGCCGCGGCGCCCACGACTGGACCAGCAGCGACGACGGCGGCTCGAGCACCAGCGAGGCGACCGAGCGGGTCCGGCCGAGCCAGGCCAGGTGGCGGCACACGGGTCAGGCGCCCGGCTCGTCGACCGACCAGGCCAGCCGGAAGCCGCTGAACACCTGCCGGCGGACCGGGTGGTCCCAGTTGCGGAAGCTCGGCCGCAGGATCGACGGCGCCACCGACCACGCCCCGCCCCGGAGCACGCGGTGGTCGCCGCCGAAGAACGGCGCGGAGTAGTCGGCGTAGAGCATCGGCGTGAACCCCGGCCACGGCCGGAAGCCCGACGACGTCCACTCCCAGACGTCGCCGACCATCTGCTCGGCGCCGTACGCCGACGCGCCGGCCGGGTAGGCGCCCACGGGTGCCGGCCGCAGCGCCGTCCCGCCCAGGTTGGCCAGCGCCGGCGACGGGTCGGCCGAGCCCCACGGCCAGCGCCGACGGCGACCGGTGGCCGGGTCCCAGACGGCGGCCTTCTCCCACTCGGCCTCGGTGGGCAGCCGCGCCCCGGCCCAGGCGGCGTACGCCTCGGCCTCGAAGAACGTGACGTGCTGGACCGGCTCGTCGGGCGGCAGCTGCTCGAGGACGCCGAAGCGGGTGCGCACCGTGCCGTCGGGGCTCCAGTACTGCGGCCGCTGCGGGCCGGCCTCCTGCCGGTGCGCCCAGCCGCGCCCGGACCACCAGCGCGGGGTGTCGTAGCCGCCGTCGGCGACGAAGGCCGCGTACTCGGCGTTGGTCACCGGCACCCGGCCGATGCGGAAGGCGGGGACGTCGACGACGTGCGCCGGCCGCTCGTTGTCCAGAGAGAAGGGCTCGTCGTCGGCGTCCACGCCCAGCACGAAGGGCCCGCCGGGGACGAGCACCGACGTGCCGGCCACCCCGGGCCGGCCGGGCGGCAGCGGGGTGCCCTCGCCGAGCAGCGGCGGACCCACGCGCAGCTGGAGGGTCTGCAGCATCGTCTCGTCGTGCTGCTGCTCGTGGCTGACGACCATCGCGACGTCGAACGGGTCGTCGTCCGCGCCGAAGGAGTCGAGCCGGTCGAGCACCCGGCCGCGGACCTCCCGGCAGAACGCGCGGGCCTCCACCGGCGGCAGCAGCGGCAGCCGGTCGCGGACGGCCCGCGGGTGGGTGAAGGCGTCGTAGAGCGCCTCGACCGACGGCGGCAGCAGCCCCGGGCGGCGACCGTCGCCGCGGCGCAGCAGCCACAGGTCCTCCTGCTGGCCCACGTGCGCGAGGTCCCACACCAGCGGGCTCATCAGCGGGCTGTGCTGGCGCAGCAGGTCGGGGTCGTCGTGGTCGGTGAGCAGCAGGGTCCGCTGCCGGGCGGCCTCGAGCTCACGGGCCAGCTGCTCGCGCAGAGCGCTCACGGGGACACCTCCGGGGTCTCGGTGGCGGACAGCAGGGCGGCCTCCGGGCCGCCGGCGCGGGCGGCGGCGAGCAGGGCGTCGCCGGGGCAGCGGCC
>NZ_JBFNXQ010000172.1:0-4859 GCF_041018925.1 Geodermatophilus maliterrae | reverse complement strand
CCGCGGCGACGCCGCCGTCCTTGCGCGCCGAGGGACGCCCGCCGTCGAAGCCGGCGGCGATGACGGTCACCCGCACCTCGTCACCGAGGGCGTCGTCGATCACCGCACCGAAGATGATGTTGGCGTCGGCGTGCGCGGCGTCGGACACCAGCGAGGCGGCCTCGTTGATCTCGAACAGACCGAGGTCCGAGCCACCGGAGATCGACAGCAGCACGCCGTGGGCGCCCTCCATCGAGGCCTCCAGCAGCGGGCTGGCGATCGCCTGCTCGGCGGCCAGCAGGGCGCGGTTGTCCCCGCGCGCGCTGCCGATGCCCATGAGCGCCGACCCCGCGCCGGACATGACCGACTTGACGTCGGCGAAGTCCAGGTTGATCAGGCCGGGCGTGGTGATCAGGTCGGTGATGCCCTGGACACCGGAGAGCAGCACCTGGTCGGCGGTGCGGAAGGCGTCCATCACGCTGACGTTGCGGTCGCCCAGCTGCAGCAGCCGGTCGTTGGGGATGACGATGAGCGTGTCGCACTCGTTGCGCAGCTCCTCGATCCCCGACTCGGCCTGCACCGCGCGGCGCTTGCCCTCGAAGGAGAACGGACGGGTGACCACCCCGATGGTCAGCGCGCCGAGCTTGCGGGCGATCGAGGCCACCACCGGCGCGCCGCCGGTGCCGGTGCCACCGCCCTCGCCGGCGGTCACGAAGACCATGTCGGCGCCCTTGAGCACCTCCTCGATCTCCTCGCGGTGGTCCTCGGCGGCCTGCCGGCCGACGTCGGGCTGCGCGCCGGCGCCGAGGCCGCGGGTCAGCTCGCGGCCGACGTCGAGCTTGACGTCGGCGTCGCTCATCAACAGCGCCTGCGCGTCGGTGTTGATGGCGATGAACTCCACCCCCTTCAGACCGACCTCGATCATCCGGTTGACCGCGTTCACACCGCCGCCGCCGATGCCGACGACCTTGATGACCGCGAGGTAGTTGTGCGGAGGTGTCATGTGGGGCTCCCGACCTCGACCCTCATCCTCAAGTAAAGCCTTATTGTTATGTCAACTGGGTCGACGGGGACGAAGTTAGGTGGGCCACGACGGGGCCTACAAGCACCCTCCCCGGCCCGGCGTGTCGGCAGACCGACACCTCACCGATCTCTGGCGACCCACTGGTCACATCTACACCACCGTCGGTTACGACCCGCCCGTCGCAGGTCTCATCCCCGGGTCGAGACACGGTCCGATGGCCGCTGCGGGAACGCGCACAAGTGATCTGCCGTGTCGGGCGTGTCGCAGCGTCCGGCGTGTCGGCTCGCGGGGTCCCGGCTGCCGTCCGCGGCCACGGGACCACGCTGAGCGAGCAGAGGCAGCCCCGTCCCGGGTCCCGCCCGCGAGCCTCCGCGGGGTGGGAGGAGGGGGCCTTCCTTCAGCGGAGGACGACGGCGCCGGGCGTGCTCACGTCGATCGTCCCGGCCGGCTCGAGGGTCCCGGCCGCCATCTGGTCGAGCAGCGCGACCAGCGCGTCGGACTTGTCCGCGGCCTCGTCGGCCCCGCCCCACACCACGGTGGTGCCGTCGGTGAGGGTCAGCGTGACGTCCTCGCCGCTGCCGGCCCGGGCAGCGGCCACCGCGGCGCGGACCTCGCGCGGCAGCGAGAGCAGGGCGCCGAGCGCCGCACGGGTGGCCGGGTCCTCGGGGCCGGGCGTGGCCACGTCGAGGGGGACGACGCCGTCGGGCGCGTCGCCGGTGACGGTGTCGAACAGGACGCCGTCGGCGTCGACCAGCGACCGGGTGCCGGTCTGCTCGACGACGGCGACCGGCCGCCGCTCCACCACGGTGACGACGACGCTGCGCGGCCAGCCGCGGGTCACCTCGACCGAGGCCACCTGCGGGAGCCGGGCCACGCGGGCGGCGGCGGCCTCGACGTCCACCCGCAGCAGCGGCGTGCCCCCGGGGACGCCGGCGGCGGTGCGGACCTGGTCGGCGGTCAGCGTCGTGGCGCCGTCGACCCGGACCGTCCGCACGGCCAGCAGGGGGCTGTGCCAGAGCGCCCACCACGCGGCCGCGACCACGGCGAGTGCCAGGACGGCGCGCACGACCCGGCGCCGGCGGCGCTCGGCCGGGGTGTCGGGGCGCTTGCGGCGGCGGGCCGGCCGGGCGACCTCGGCCGGGACACCGCGCCCCCGGTCGGCGGTCGTCAGACCGGAGCGGCTCACCGCTCGGGGTCCGCGCAGCCGACGCGGGCGGGGGTCGCGCCGCCCGTCCCGTCGCCGGCGAGGGCGTCGAGCACCTCCGGCCCCACCATCGAGACGTTGCCGGCGCCCATGGTGATCACCAGGTCGCCGGGGCGGGCGCGGGCGGCCAACGCCGGGGCGGCCGCCGACCAGGAGGGCTCGAAGTGCACGCGGTCCCCGGGCAGCGGGACGGCGTCGGCGACCATCGCGCCGGTGACGCCGGGGACCGGGTCCTCGCGGGCGCCGTAGACGTCCATGACCACGACCTCGTCGGCCAGGCCGAGCGCCTCGCCGAAGGCGGGGGCGAACTCGCGGGTCCGGCTGTAGAGGTGCGGCTGGAAGGCGACCACGACGCGGCCCTCGCCGGCGACCGCGCGGGCCGCGCGCAGCTGGGCGGTCACCTCGGTGGGGTGGTGGGCGTAGTCGTCGTAGACCCGCACGCCCGCGGCGGTGCCCTTGAGCTCGAAGCGGCGGTGCACCCCGCCGAAGCGCTCGAGCCCGGCGATCAGCCCCGCGGCCGGCAGCCCCAGCTCGACGCCGGCCAGGAGCGCGGCGGCGCTGTTGCGGGCCATGTGCTCGCCGGGCACGCGGATGCGGACCCGGCCGAGCTCGGTGCCGTCGAGGACGGCGGTCCAGCTGGTGGCCTCGCGCCCGACCTCGAGGTCGACCAGGCGCAGGTCGGCGTCGGGGGCGGTGCCGTAGGTGCGCACCCGGGCCGGGGTGGGCACGTCGCGCAGCCGCGCTGAGCCCGGGTCGTCGGCGCACAGGACGACGAAGCCCTCGGGCGCCACGGTGCCGAGGAACCGGTCGAAGGCGGCCTCCACCGCGGCCAGGTCACCGTAGTTGTCCAGGTGGTCGGCCTCGACGTTGGTGACGATCGCCCCGTACGGCGCGAGCAGCAGGAAGGAGCGGTCGCTCTCGTCGGCCTCGGCGACGAAGACGTCGCCCTGTCCCGCGTGCGCGTTGCTGCCCGACTCGTTGAGGTCGCCGCCGATCGCGAACGACGGGTCGGCGCCGCAGGCCTGCACCGCCACGGTGAGCATCGAGGTGGTCGACGTCTTGCCGTGGGTGCCGGCGACGGCGACGCTGCGCCGTCCGGCCATCACCGCGGCCAGCGCGACCGCCCGCGGCAGCACCCGCAGCCCGCGGGCGCGGGCCTCGGCGAGCTCGGGGTTGTCCTCGCGGATGGCCGAGGAGACGACCACCGAGTCGGCGTCGCCGAGGGCCGCCGCGTCGTGCCCGAGGGACACGCGGGCGCCGAGGGCGCGCAGCGCCAGCAGGGTCGGGGTGTCGCGCCGGTCGCTGCCGGAGACGGTCACCCCGCGGGCCAGCAGGATGCGGGCGATGCCGCTCATGCCGGCACCGCCGATCCCGATGAAGTGGACGGCGCCGAGCTCCTCCAGCGAGGGCACCGGCGCGGTCCACGCGGCGGTCGCGTCAGCGGTCACGGGCCACCTCCAGGACGATGTCGGCGAGCCGCTCGTCGGCGTCGGGGACCCCGGCCGCGGCCGCGTGCGCGGCGTACCCGCAGAGCGCGGCCGGGTCGGTGAGCAGCGGCACGAGGGTCGCCTCGATCCACGCGGCGGACAGGTCGGCGTCCTCCACGAGCAGCCCGCCGCCGGCCTCCACGACCGGCAGCGCGTTGCGGCGCTGCTCACCGTTGCCGATGGGCAGCGGGACGAACGCCGCGGGCAGTCCGACCGCCGACAGCTCCGCCACGGTGACCGCGCCGGACCGGCAGAGGGCGAGGTCGGCGGCGGCGTAGGCGAGGTCCATGCGCTCGAGGTAGTCGACGACGACGTAGGGCGCGGTCCCGGCCGGCCGGCCCGGCACGGTCACATCGGTGTTCTTGGGGCCGCGGGCGTGCAGCACCTGGATGCCGGCGGCGGTCAGCGCGTCGGCCGCCGCGGTCGCCGCCCGGTTGAGCGCGGCCGCGCCCTGCGATCCGCCGAAGACCAGCAGCGTGGGCCGGTCGTCGTCCAGGCCGAAGGCGGCGCGGGCCTCGGCGCGGCGGCCGGCGCGGTCGAGCGTGGTGATCGCCGAGCGCAGCGGCATCCCGACGTGCTCGCCGCGCCGCAGCGGCGTCCCCGGCACGGTCACCGTGACGCGGGCGGCCAGCCGGGCGCCGACCCGGTTGGCCAGGCCCGGCAGCGCGTTCTGCTCGTGCACCACGACCGACACACCGGCCCGCCACGCGGCCAGGTAGGCCGGCAGGGCGACGTAGCCGCCGAACCCGACGACGACGTCGGCGTCGAGCTCGTCGAGCAGTGCGCGGGTCTCGGCCACGGAGCGGCGCACCCGGCCCGGCACCCGCAGCAGGTCCGGCGTGGGCCTGCGCGGCAGCGGCACGGGCGGGATCAGCCGGAGGTCGTAACCGCGCGCGGGCACCAGCCGCGACTCCATGCCGCGGGCGGTGCCCAGGCAGGTGATGCGCAGTCCCGGCTCCCGGCGGCGCAGTGCGTCGGCCAGCGCGAGCATCGGCTCGATGTGGCCGCCGGTGCCGCCGCCGGCCAGGACGAGGCTGGTCGCTCCCCCGCCGGCGCTCACCGGGACCGCCCCGGGCGGTCCGCGGGGCGACCGGGCACCCGCTCGGGACGGCGGCCGGTCGGCGGCGCGCCCCGCCGGTCGGGCCGCGGCCCGGCGGCGGGCCGG
>NZ_JBFNXQ010000171.1:0-5236 GCF_041018925.1 Geodermatophilus maliterrae | reverse complement strand
ACCGGCGGCGCGGTCCCGACGACGGCGCCGGGCACCCGCTCGGGGAGGACCGCCAGCTGCCCGGCCAGCGGGCCGTCGGCCGACGCGAGGACGACGAGGGCGTCGTCGAGACCGGCCGACAGCACCGGCTCGCCGGCGTGGGCGGCGGCGTCGGCGGCCACGTCGACCGCGGCGGCGCGCTGCTCGACGCTGCCCAGCACCGCCAGCGCCAGCACGGGCTCGGCCGGCAGCCGCTCGCCGAGCGCCTCGACGACCGGGCCGACCGCGGCGGTCTGACCGGCGAGCAGCAGCCGCAGGATCGCCGCCCGCAGCGCCGCGGTGCCGCTGTCGAGCGCGCGGGACTGCTCCAGGCGCAGCGTGAGCAGCAGCGCGGCGGCGTTGACCACGTGCCGGTCGCCGGCCGGGAACGGTCCCGCCCGGCCGACGGCGAGGAACCCGCGCACCCGGGAGCCGGTGCCCAGCGACTGCAGCAGCACCGTCTCGCCGGGCTGGGTGAGCGCGGCACCGGCCGGGGGCCGGGTCGTGCGGAGCCGGTCGACCGCCGCCGTCAGGTCGCCGGCGCGTCCGCGCGCGGACGGCGGTGCGGCCTCCAGCGGCGTCCCGGCGGCGTCGACCAGCAGTGCCCAGCCGCCGAGGTGCCGGGCCAGCCGGTCGACCACGGTGCCGGGAGCGCCGGGCGCCACGGCGGCGCGGGTCAGCTCCCGCTGCACCGTCGACGTCCGGGTGACCGCCGCGTACTCCTCGGCCGCGAGCGCGCTGGACACCGCCCGCGACAGCGCGATGAACGGCGTCTGCCGGGGCACCTCGAGGACCGCCAGCCCGTGCGCGTCGGCCGCGGCCACCAGGTCGGCGGGCACCTGCGCGTGGCTCAGGCCCGTGCCCAGCCCGAGGCCCACCACACCGGCCTCCGCCAGCCGGCGGACGTAGTCGGAGACGTCGGCACCGCCGGACGCGAGCGCCAGGCCGGTGGTGAGCAGCAGCTCCCCGCCCTCGAGGAACGGCGTCGGGTCGGCCAGCTCGCTGACGTGCACCCAGGAGACGGCGCGGTCGACCGCCGCGCCACGGGTGTGCAGCGTCAACCCGAGCGGCGCGGTGCCCAGCAGGGTCGCGACGGTGACCGGCACGGCGACCACCTCTCGACTCGACGATCTGGACACCCGGACGACCCAGGGGTGCCGTTTCGGACGGTACCGGGAGAGACGTGCGCCACCCACCCTGGACACCGGAACCTCCCCCGTCGGGGGACGCCTGCGCACGAGGAGACAGTGATGACCGACCTGCTCACCGGACCCGACACCGTCGCCCAGGAGCGGCGCCTGGTCACCGAGCTGCCCGGCCCGCGCTCGCGCGAGCTGGCCGCCCGCCGTGCCGGGGCGGTCACCTCCGCCGTCGGCAGCGTCCTGCCGGTGTACGTCGAGCGCGGGTCCGGCGGCGTGGTCGTCGACGTCGACGGCAACTCCTTCATCGACCTCGGCTCGGGCATCGCGGTCACCAACGTCGGCCACGCCGCCCCCGAGGTCGTGGCCGCCGTCCAGGCGCAGGTCGCCGCCTTCACCCACACCTGCTTCATGGTCGGGCCCTACGAGGGCTACGTCGCCGTCGCCGAGGAGCTCAACCGGCTGACCCCCGGCGACCACGAGAAGCGCTCGGCGCTGTTCAACACGGGCGCGGAGGCCGTGGAGAACGCGGTCAAGGTCGCGCGGGTGGCCACCGGCCGCTCGGCCGTCGTCGTCTTCGACCACGCCTACCACGGCCGCACCAACCTCACGATGGCGCTGACGGCGAAGAACATGCCGTACAAGCACGGCTTCGGGCCCTTCGCCGGCGAGGTGTACCGGGTCCCGATGTCCTACCCCTTCCGCGACGAGGCCGGGATGACCGGCGAGCAGGCCGCCGCGCGGGCGTTCGACCTGATCGAGACCCAGATCGGCGCGGCCAACGTCGCCGCGGTGCTCATCGAGCCGATCCAGGGCGAGGGCGGCTTCGTCGTCCCGGCGCCGGGCTTCCTCCCGGCCCTGACCGACTGGTGCCGCCGCTCCGGCGCGGTGTTCATCGCCGACGAGGTGCAGACCGGCTTCTGCCGCACCGGCGCCTGGTTCGCCTCCGAGCACGAGCAGGTCGTCCCCGACCTGATCGCCACCGCCAAGGGCATCGCCGGCGGGATGCCGCTGGCCGGGGTGACCGGCCGGGCCGAGCTGATGGACGCCGTCCACACCGGCGGCCTGGGCGGCACCTACGGCGGCAACCCGGTGGCCTGCGCCGCCGCGCTGGCCACCATCCGCACCATGCGCGAGCACGACCTCAACGCCGCCGCGCGCGCCATCGAGGCCACCATGCTGCCGCGGCTGCACGCGCTGGCCGAGCGCACCGGCGTCGTCGGCGACGTCCGCGGTCGCGGCGCGATGCTGGCCGTCGAGCTGGTCGAGCCGGGCACGACGAAGCCCGACGCCGCGCTGACCAACGCGATCTCCAAGGCCTGCCACGCCGAGGGCGTCATCACGCTGACCGCCGGCACGCACAGCAACGTGCTGCGCTTCCTGCCCCCGCTGGTCATCGGGCAGGACCTGCTCACCGAGGGGCTCGACGTCCTCGACGCCGTCTTCGACGCGCACGCCGGGAAGTGAGCGCCCCGGCCGCCGGCGCGCGCCGCCGGCTGACCCTGCGTCCGGAGGGCCCGGCCGCCGGCGACCGCGTCGGCGGCCTGGTCACCTGGCCGGCCGCCCGGCCGCTGCTGGCCGACGTGGTGCCCGTGTTCGACCGGCTCGGCGTGCGGGTGGCCGACGCCGTCGCCGTCCCCGGGGACGACGGCGCGCCGGCCACCCGGCTGGAGCTGCTCCTCCCGCCCGGGACGGCGCCGGCCACGGCGCTGCCCCGGCTGGAGCAGGCCCTGGCCTCCGCCTGGGCGGGGGAGACCGAGCTCGACGGGCTGTCCCGCCTGACCGTGGGCGCCGGCCTGCCCGTCGGTGACGTCGCCGTGCTGCGCGCCGCCTGCCGCTACCTGGCGCAGGTGGGGCTGGGCCTGTCCCGCGGCTACGTCGAGGAGACCGTGCTCGCGGCGCCGGGGTTCGCCCGCGCGCTGCTGGCGCACTTCGCCGCCCGGCACGACCCCGACGCGGCCGACCCCGCCGCCGCGGCCTCGGCCGCCGACCACCTGGCCGAGCTGCTCACCCGGACGACGAGCCTGGACCAGGACCGCATCCTGCGCGGCCTGCGCGACGTGCTCGCCGCCGTGGTGCGCACCAACCGCTACCAGGTCGACGACGCGGGGGCGCCGCGGCCGGCCCTGGCGCTGAAGATCGCCTCCGCGCGCCTGGACCTGCTGCCCGCGCCGCGGCCGGCGGTCGAGACCTTCGTCTGCTCGCCGGGCATGGAGGGGCTGCACCTGCGCGGTGCTCCCGTGGCCCGCGGCGGGCTGCGCTGGTCGGAGCGGCCGGAGGACTTCCGCACCGAGGTGCTCGGCCTGGTCAAGGCGCAGATGGTCAAGAACGCCGTCATCGTGCCGGCCGGGGCCAAGGGCGCCTTCGTCGTCCGCGGCGACCTGCGCGGCCTGGACCGCGCGGCGCTGCAGGAGCGGGTGGCCCGCGCCTACCGGACCTTCGTCGACGCGCTGCTCGACGTCACCGACGACCGCGGAGTCGACGGCGAGGGTGGCGATCGCGTCGTGCACCCGGCCCGCACCGTGGTCCACGACGGGCCCGACCCGTACCTCGTGGTCGCGGCCGACAAGGGGACGGCGGCCTTCTCCGACCTGGCCAACGAGGTCGCCGAGCGCCGCGGCTTCTGGCTGGGCGACGCCTTCGCCAGCGGTGGCTCCAGCGGCTACGACCACAAGGCCATGGGCATCACCGCCCGCGGCGCGTGGGTGTCGGTGCGCCGCCACCTGCGCGAGCTCGGCGCCGACCCCGACGGGCCGCTGACGGCGGTCGGCGTCGGCGACATGTCCGGCGACGTCTTCGGCAACGGGATGCTGCTGTCGGACGAGCTGCGGCTCGTGGCCGCCTTCGACCACCGGCACGTCTTCCTCGACCCGGACCCCGACCCGGTCCGGTCGGCGGCCGAGCGCCGCCGGCTGTTCGCGCTGCCGGGCTCGTCGTGGGACGACTACGACCGCTCGGCGCTGTCCCCGGGCGGCGGCGTGCACCGCCGCGACGCCAAGTCCGTGCCGCTGTCCCCGCAGGTGCGGGCGCGGCTGGGCGTGGACGCCGAGGAGCTGTCGCCGGCCCAGCTGGTGCAGGCGGTGCTGCGGGCCCCGGTCGACCTGCTGTGGAACGGCGGCATCGGCACCTACGTCCGCGCCGCCGACGAGACCGACGCGCAGGTCGGCGACCGCGCCAACGACGCCGTCCGCGTGACCGCCGGGGAGCTGCGCTGCCGGGTGGTGGGGGAGGGCGGGAACCTGGGGCTGACCCAGCGCGCGCGGATCGCCGCGGCGCGGGCCGGCGTCGCGCTGAACACCGACTTCATCGACAACTCCGCCGGCGTGGACACCTCCGACCGCGAGGTCAACCTGAAGGTGCTGCTCTCGGGTGTGCCCCGCGCCGAGCGCGACGCGGTGCTGCGCGCGGTCGAGGACGAGGTGGCCGCGGCGGTGCTGGCCGACAACGCGTTGCAGGCGCGGGCGCTGTCGGTGTGCGCGGCCCAGGCGCCGTTCCTGCTCGACCGGCACGCCCAGCTGATCGGCGACCTCGAGCGGCACGGCCTCGACCGCGACCTCGAGGGGCTGCCGTCGGAGGCCGAGGTGGAGCGGCTGCGCCAGGCCGGGGCCGGGCTGACCCGGCCCGAGGCCGCGGTGCTGCTCGCGCACTCCAAGAACCTGGTCCGCGAGGAGCTGTTGCGCAGCGACCTGCCCGACGACCCGTCGGTGGCCGGGGTGCTGGCGGCCTACTTCCCCCGCGAGGTGCGCGAGCGCTGGCCCGACCGGGTGGCCGCGCACCCGCTGGCCCGGGAGATCACCGCCACGCAGCTGGCCAACGACCTGGTGAACCGGGTGGGTCCGGGCTTCCTGCTGCGCCTGGAGGAGCGCCACGGCGTCCCGACGCCGGTCGCGGTCCGCGCGTACACCGTGGCCACGCAGGTGCTCGACCTCGACCCGCTCTGGGCGCGGGTGGACGGCCTCCCCGGGAACGAGGTGCCGCTGGCGGTGGAGCGGCTGGCGCTGCCCGAGCTGCAGGCGGCCACCGAGCGGACGGCCGACCGGTTGCTGCGCGCCCACCCCGACCCCGCGGCGCTGACCGCG
>NZ_JBFNXQ010000170.1:0-5275 GCF_041018925.1 Geodermatophilus maliterrae | reverse complement strand
CCCACGACCACCGCGCGGCTGCACTTCGGCGACGGCCCCCACCGTGGTGTGAGCCGACTGCTCGGCCTCGCCGGTCGGCTGACGCCGGCTCAGCGCGGGCCGGGCCCGTCCCCCCAGTCGCGATCGAAGCCGCCGGGCCCGCCGTCGAACAGGCCGTCCAGCACCAGCGAGCCCAGCAGGATCAGCACCAGCAGCGCGGCGACGGCGGCCAGCGCGACGCGGACCGCCGCCGGACCGCCGTTGCGTGCGCCGGCGACGGTCGCCCGGACCTGCTCCCAGGCCATGAGCCCCAGCGGCCGCCAGCCCGGCGCGGTGGCACGGGCCGTGGCGTGCTCCGTGGCGGGGGCGAGCGGCAGGTCGGCAGTCAGCGGCGGCAGGTCGCGCAGGTGTACCGCGGCGAAGGCGGCGGCCATCCGCTCGCTGCCCTCGTCGGGCGTGAGCAGCCCGCGGGCGACGGCGTCCTGCAACCGGTGCACCGTGGCCGCCCGGTCGCTGTCGCCCGCCCGCATCGGCGGCACCTGCCTCGCGGTGACGTCGTCCATGTCGCTCCTCCCGCTGCCAGCCGTTCCGGCCGGCCAGGGTGCCTTCCGTTCCTGTGACGGACCTGTGAGCCGTGGGCGACCGGATGCCGGACGACGGGCCAGGTGGGACGGTTGTGGCGGAAGGTGCGGTATCCCACACGTCTCGTGATACCCGCAGGTCAGGAAGTTGAGGAGGCAAACAGGCGCGCCGGGATCGTCACCTTTCCGTGACATTGGCCCTGGCTCCCGTAGTACGTTCGCCCGCGGTCCAGCCGGGCTCCAGCTCCTCGAACCGAGGGCACCGGCCGGGCCCCGCCTGACTGCTCCGGCCCGCGTGCCGGGGGACCGGGGATCCCATGGGAGTCCCCGGATCGGTCACGCCCGCGCACGCCAGACGCGGGCAGCGGCGTGCCCTCCGGGGCGCCCGCGGACCCGGGGGGCGGCCGCGACGAACGGAGAAGCGACCTCTTGGCGACCCTGCACCACCGGACCGCCCCGGGGACCCGCCCCGCCCTGCCCCGTCGTCTCTGCCGCGCCGTGCTCGCCGCCGGCGTCGCCGTGGGACTGCTGCTGACGACCCCGGCGCCCGCGCTGGGCGACCCCGAGGACGACGTCGCCGCCGCGGAGGCCGCCGAGCGCGACCTGATCGCCGAGGTCGGCCGGATCCAGGGCGAGGTCACCGCGGCCGAGGAGCAGCTGCAGCGGATGACGGTGGAGGCCGAGGCCGCGGCGGACGCCGCCCTCGTCGCCCAGGCCGAGCTGGCCGCCGCCCAGGAGGCGGCCGCCGTCGCCGCCGCTGAGCTGCAGGCCGCCCGCGACGCCGTCGCCGCTGCCGAGGACGAGGTCGTCGAGCTCGGCCGCGAGGCCTACATGGGCAGCCAGGGGGACCTCAGCGGGGACGTCTCCGTGCTGCTGGACAGCGAGGGCCCCCGCGAGGTGCTCGAGCGGGCCGCCACCCTCGACATGCTCGGCACGCAGCGCGCGGAGACCCTCGAGGAGTTCGAGCTGCTCGAGACGCAGGAGGCCGAGGCCGAGGCCGTCGCCCGCGCCGCCGTGGACGAGCGCGACGCCGCCGCCCGTGCCGCCGCCGAGGCGCAGGCCGCCGCCGACGCCCGCCTGGCCGCCGCCCAGGCCGACTACGACGCCCTCGCCACCCAGAAGGCCGCGCTCGACGAGCAGCTGCGCCTCGCCGAGACCGAGCTGCTCCGGCTGCGCGGCATCGCCGACGCCGAGGCCGCCTGGGCCGCCCAGCAGCAGGCCGAGCAGCAGGCCGCGGTCACCGTCAGCGTGCAGTCCTCGGGCAGCGGCGCCGCCGCCCCGACCACCGGCCGGGTGACCTCCTGCTACGGCGCGCGGTGGGGGACCATGCACTACGGCGTCGACATCGCCGCCCCGATCGGCACGCCGGTCTTCGCCCCCGCGGGCGGCGTCGTCCTGCAGGCGGGCCCGGCCAGCGGCTTCGGCCAGGCCGTCTACGTGCAGCACGACGACGGCCGGGTCACCGTCTACGGCCACGTCAACCAGTTCTTCGTGTCGGCCGGCCAGGTGGTCGGTGCCGGCCAGCAGATCGCCGAGGTCGGCAACAAGGGCCAGTCCACCGGCCCGCACCTGCACTTCGAGGTGCACGAGGGCGGGCTCTACGCCAGCCGGGTCAACCCGGTCCCGTGGCTGACCGCGCGCGGCATCTCCCTGGGCGGCGGCTGCTAGCCGCCTGTGGGCCGGGCGCCTGACAGCCCCCTGCAGGGGGACAGGGAGGTCCTTCGGTCATCGGCGGCCGCGCAACCGGCCGAGCAGGTCGCCGGCACCGCCGACGGTCCGCGCGGCCATCGCCAGGATCGGCCCGCCCGGGATGCCCGGGGCGGACTCCACGATCGGCGCCAGCGTCATCAGCTCCGGCAGGTCGCGCACCCGCAGCCGCCGGCGCACCAGCGCCGCGGCCGGGTTGGCCCGCCCCGACGCGGCCTCCAGCAGGACGTCGGCCGCCGCCTCGACGACGGCGCCCGGCGGTCGCTCGCCCCCGCCGAGCCGCCGGACCGTCCAGCCACCGCGGTCGGCCGCGAAGGCCCATCCGCCGTCCGGCGTGACCAGCCCGGCGCCGCCGCGGATCCCCGACGACGCGGCCAGGGCACCGGTCACCTCGGCGAGCGCGGCCAGCCCGGCCCGCAGCACCTCCGCCGGCGGCGGGGGAGCGCCCAGCGGCACGAGGTCCAGCCCGTGGACGGCGAGCTCGTAGGCCTGGCCGAGGACCACCGACAGCAGCGGCAGCCGGCCCACCGTGGACACGGCGTACGCGGTGTCGAGCTCCGGCGGCTCCTCGGCGAGGTAGCGGGCGGTGGCCTCCCGGTTGCGGTGCAGCGCGGCGAGCACCTCCTCGCGCGGGGCGTCGCGGTGCGCGGCGGTCACCCGGGCGTTCGTCCCGTCGACGTCGGGCGGCGTGCCCGTGCCACCGGCGCGGGCCGAGGCCACCAGGCCGGCCAGCGCGGCGTGGTCGGGCCAGCGGCCCAGGTGCACGCACACCTCGTGCGCCCGCCAGCCGGGCAGCCGGGTCGGCCGGTCCAGGTCGACGACGGCGGCCTGCCCGAGGAAGGCGTCCCAGGCGCCGAGGACCATCGGGCCCACCACGTCGCGGCCGGCCCCGGCCAGCCCCTGCTGCTGCGGTCGCATACCGCCGTCCCCGGTCGTCATGCCGGGCCTCCCCATCGCCGCCGTCCTCCTCGCCGGCGCGCCCGAGTGTGTCCACCCACCCGGACGGGGGTGCCCGGGGAGTCGCGCCAAGGGCGGGACGCCGTACGTCGATGCCCCGTCCGTGAGCGAGACGGCGGCCGGGCGCCGCGCCGGGACGAAGGTCCTGCGCACGCTGCTGCACCGTGCCCGGGGTGGCCGGGACCCGGCCTGCTCCGGCCGCTGGCCGAGGACGACGAGCGGGTCGAGTACTGGGTGCGCCACGTGCGCACGGGCGTGCTGCTCACCCAGCTCGCGGGCTTGGCCACCCTCGTCCACCTGGTCCTCGCACCGACCGGCGGCCGGCTGGAGCCGCTGCCGGTGGCGCTCGCCGCCGGGGTCGCCGTCAGCTCGCCACTGCTCCTCGTCCTGCCGCGGCGGGGGGCCGCGCGGGTCGACGGGGGCGCCGAGAGCCCGCTGTCGACGCTGCTGTTCCTCACCCTCGCCTTCACGGCCGTGGCCCAGCCGCCCACCGGTGTCGCCCTGACCGGCGCCATGATGACGGCCTCGCACCTCCTCGTCGTCGGCGAGGTCGATCCCCGCTCGCTGTCCGTGGCTGCCGTGATGGCGATCTTCACCACCTGCTGCGCCGTCTCCTCCGCCAACGCCTTGGGCCGCCCAGGACCGCCAGGTCCTGCTGCTGCGGACCCAGGAGGCGCTGGCAACCACCGACCCGCTGACCGGCGTGCCCAACCGCCGGCATTCCTCGAGCGGCCCGAGCGGGCGGTCGGCCTGGCCGGCCGGGGTCAGCGGGCGGTGGTCCGCATCGTCGACCTCGACGGCTCCGAGGCGGTCGACGACCTCGAGGGACACGCGGCCGGCGACGCCGTCCTGCGTGCGGGGGCCGAGGCCCTCACCGCGGCGGTGCGCGAGACCGACACGGTGGCCCGCCTCGGCGGTGACGAGTTCGCCGTCCTGGCCGACTCCGCGGTGCCGGCGGACGACGCGGCGCTGGCCGACCGGCTGCGGGCCGCCGTCGCCGGGGTGCTGCACCGGGCCGACGAGGCCATGCACCGGGCCGAGGCGGCCGGCGGCGACCGGGTGCACGATCTCGCACGGTGACGGCCTCGTCCGCATGGTAGTGACCGACCGTGACGACGAGACGGGGCGGTCCCGCATGCGACACGTCCGGGGACGACCCCCTGTGACGGGACCCCGGGTGTACCGTCTGGGCCACCCGCGCCCGGGTTGGACGGCTGGGTCGTCATCGTGGTATGGCGCTGACCAGCACTTCCGTGGCGCCCGGGGCCGCGTCCGTCACATTGGGCACAGCCGTCGCATCTGCACTGGCGCGCCGGGCACCTCATCGTGCACACTGTCACCGGAGCCCCTGGTTCGCCGCCACTGACCACAGCCTGTCACCGAATCGATCGTCCGTTGGGGAAGACGAGACCGATCGAGTCGATGGAGGTGCCTCGTGCAGCGACGGTCTACCCAGGGTGTCGTCTTCGTGCACTCCTGCCCGAAGGCGCTCTGCCAGCACGTCGAGTGGGCGCTCGAACGCGTCGTCGGCGCGCCGGTCTCCCTGTCGTGGGCCGACCAGCCCGCGGCGCACGGTGCCTACCGTGCTGAGGTCGCCTGGACCGGTGCTCCCGGGACGGGCGCCAAGCTGGTCGCTGCGCTCCGCGCGTGGCCGATGCTGCGCTTCGAGGTGACCGAGGAAGCCAGCCACGGCAACGACGGCGAGCGCATGTCCTACGTGCCCGGGCACGGGGTGTACCGCGCGCCCACGAGCGCCAACGGTGACCTCGTCGTCACCGAGCAGCAGCTGCGCCACCTGGCCGCGACCGCCACCTCCATCGAGGCCTTCCGCCACGGCGTCGACGAGCTGCTGGGCGCGGCCTGGGATGCCGACCTCGAGGTCTACCGGCACGCCGGCGACGGCAGTCCGGTCACCTGGCTGCACCAGGTCGTCTGAGGTCGTCCGGGACGAAACACGCAGGTCACGATCCGGGCACACGAGATGAGGTCCCCCGGGAACTCGTCGTAGGCTCCTGACCAGGTCGTCCGGACGCCGTCGGGGAAGCGGCGTC
>NZ_JBFNXQ010000017.1:0-61881 GCF_041018925.1 Geodermatophilus maliterrae | reverse complement strand
GATGCTCACGCTGGTCGAGCGGTGCTTCCCCGACCGGGTCGCCGCCCGCCGCGGTGCGCCTGGGCGGGCGGCTGCGCCTGCTCGGGCGGACGCCGCCGGCCGACCGGGTCGCCGCCGCCGTCCCCGCGGTGCTGCGCGCCGGCGGGGCCACCGACCGGCTGACCCGCGACCTGCCAGGCTTCGACGACCTCGCCGACGACGCCAGCGGGGTGCTCGCCGTCGAGGTCGGCGGCGGGCGCGGCGACTTCCTCGCCTGGTTCCGGCCCGAGACGCCGCGCGAGGTCACCTGGGGCGGCGACCCCTACGCCTCCAAGCTCACCGCGGACGCCGGCGGCCTGCGGCTGAGCCCGCGCCGGTCGTTCGCCCGCTGGACCGAGACCGTCCGCGGCACCGCCCGCCCCTGGCGTGAGCACGAGCTGGCCGCCGCCCGCACGCTGGCCGGCCACGTCGCCGCGGCCGTGCTGGCCCGCGCCGGCGAGGACGACCGGCTCTCGGCCGCGCTGCAGCGCACGCTGCTGCTCGAGGAGCTGCCGAAGCTGCCCGGGGTCGCGCTCGGCGCCCGGTACCGGCCCAGCGCGGAGGACGTCGTCGGCGGCGACTGGTACGACCTGGTGCCGCTGCCGTCCGGCCGGCTGGCCGTGGTGCTCGGCGACGTCGCCGGGCACGGGCTGTCGGCGGCGGCGGTGACCGCGCAGCTGCGGCACGCGCTGCGCGCCTCGCTGCTGCGCGACGAGGGCCCGGCCGCCGCGCTGACCGCGCTCAACCAGCTGGTGGCCGCGCTGCTGCCCGGGGAGATGGCCACCGCCGTCGTCGTCCAGCTCGACCCGGCCACCGGCGAGCTGGCGCTGGCCAACGCCGGTCACCTGCCCGCCGTGCACACCGGCGAGGCCGGCAGCCGGCTGGTCACCGACGGCCGCGGCCCGGCGCTGGGCCTGCTCGACGCCGCCGAGTACCCGCAGGCCGCGCTGCGCCTGGACCCCGGCGACCGGCTGCTGCTCTACAGCGACGGCCTGGTCGAGCGCCGCGGGCAGGACCTGCTCATCGGGCTGGAGGCGCTGCGCACGGCGGTGTCCGCCGTCGCCGGGACGCCGCAGGAGGTCGTCGACGGGGTGGTCGCCGCGCTCGACCCGCCCGGCACCGACGACGTCACCGTGGTGGGCCTGGCGCGGCTCTGACGCCTACCCGCCGCCGCCGCGGACGAGGTAGCGGTAGGCCGGCGAGTCGGGGTCGAGGTGCTGGATGCGCAGCGGGCTGGCCTCGGTCCGTGCCAGCAGGCCCGGCAGGCTCTCGGCGCTGCCCAGCTCGATACCGGTGAGCGCGGCGCCGGTCTCACGGTTGTCCCGCTTGACGTACTCGAACAGCACGATGTCGTCGTCCGGGCCGAGGACGTCGTCGAGGAAGCGGCGCAGCGCCCCGGGCTCCTGCGGGAACTCGACGAGGAAGTAGTGCTTGAGCCCCTGGTGCACCAGGGACCGCTCGATGACCTCGGCGTACCGGCTGACGTCGTTGTTGCCGCCCGAGAGCAGGCAGACGACGGTCTGCCCGGGCTCCACGCGCACGACGCCGCCGGTCAGCGCGGCCGCGGCGAGGGCCCCGGCGGGCTCGGCGATCATCCCGTCGACCTGGTAGAGCTCCAGCATCTCGGTGCAGATCTGCCCCTCGGGGACGGCGACCAGCTCGGCGCCGGAGTCGCGCACCAGCGGGTAGGTGACCGCGCCGGCGCGGCGGACCGCGGCACCGTCGACGAACGTGTCGATGGCCGGCAGCTCCACCGGCCGCCCGGCGGCCAGCGCCGCGGCCATGCACGCCGCCCCGGCCGGTTCCACCCCGACGAGCCGGGTCTGCGGGCTGGCCTGCCGCAGCCACGTGCCGCACCCGGCGAGCAGTCCGCCGCCGCCCAGCGGGAGGACGAGGACGTCGGGCGCGCGCCCCAGCTGCTCGAGCACCTCCACGGCGACGGTCGCCTGCCCGACCACCACCGGCCAGGCGTCGAAGGCGGGCACCAGCGTGGCGCCGGTGCTGCCGGCGTGGGCGGCCGCGGCGCTCGCGGCGTCGTCGTAGGTGTCGCCGGTGACCACGAGGTCGACCATGTCGCCGCCGAGGGCCCGGATGCGGGTGCGCTTCTGCCGCGGCGTCGTCCCGGGGACGAAGACCGCGCCGCGCACGCCGAGTGACCGGCAGGCGTGGGCGACACCCTGCCCGTGGTTGCCGGCGCTGGCGCAGACGACACCGGCCTCCCGGCGGGCGGGGTCGAGGCGGCTGATCGTGTTGTAGGCGCCGCGCACCTTGTACGACCGGCCGACCTGCAGGTCCTCGCGCTTGAGCCAGACGTCGGCGCCGGTGAGCGCGGAGAGCCGCTCGTTGCGCTGCAGCGGCGTCCGCTCGGCGATGCCCGCGAGCCGGCCGACGGCGTCGCGGACGTCGGCGGGGAAGCGGTCGAGGTCGGGCGTCACGGTGGCGGTCACGGCGTCCATCCTCCCGCCGCCGCCGGGCCGGGCCGCGGACCGCCCGGGAGGTGGTGTTCCGCGGTCAGTCGTGCTCTGGTCCGGATGCGGACCAGAGCACGACTGACCGCAGGGGGGTGCCGGGGCGGTCAGGCGGTGACGCGGCCGTCGTCGTGCACGGTGAGCCGGCCGGCGGCGGTCAGCCGGTCGAGCGCCGCGGCGAGGACGGAGTTGAGCGACGGCGTCCGGCGGCGGTAGCCGAAGACCTCGGCGGTGCGCAGGAACAGCTCGTCGCGGGTCGGCGCGGCGCCGGCCTCGGTCGCCGTCCGGCAGACGGCGACCATCGCGTTGCCGACCTCCTCCGGCGCGACCTGCTCCAGCGGGCGGCTGGTGCTCGTGGCCTGACGGCGGAAGGCGGTCCACGCCGCGCGGTCGAGCGCCTCGGGCCAGACGAAGTCGCCGTCGCGGGTCTCCGGCGGCAGCAGGGCCAGCAGCGCGTCGCGGCGGGCCTCGCTGGCCCGCGACAGCCCGAACGCGCCGGCCGCGAGCCGGGTGAGCCGGTCGCGGTGCACCGGACCCTCGGCCTTGACCCCGGCCAGCAGCACCCGGCGCACGAGGCGGGCGGTGCGGGGGTCGGCGAGCTGGTCGAGCGCCTTGCGGTCGCCCGCGGGCTTGGGCGTCCACGGGCGGAACGGCAGCTCGCCGTCGAGCCGGGGCGCGGTGGTGCGGCGGGCCGCCGCGGGGCGGGGGGCGGCCACGGCCTCCGCCGGCACCGCCTCGACGACCGGCTCGGCGGCAGCCGGCTCCTCGGCGACCGGCTCGGCGACCGGTTCGGGCACCACGCTCAGCGTCACCGGGGTGGGCACCGGCGCCTCGTCCTCGGCGGCCGGCAGCTCGGCGAGCGCGGCCGACGCCACCGCCCGCAGTGCCCGCGGCGCGGCCGGGGCAGCGGGCACGGGGGAGTCACCGTCCTCGACCGCCGGCACGCTCGCCAGCACCGGCGCCTGGGCGGCGGCCACCGGAGCGGGGGAGACCGGCACGGGGGAGACCGCGGACACCGCGGCGACCAGCCGGTCGAGCACCGCCTCGCGGTCGCGCAGCCACGACGGCAGCCACACCCGCTCGACCGCCGGCCAGCCGAGCAGCCCGCCGAGCACCTCGACCGGCAGGCCGTCGCGGTCGCCGACCGTGCCCCGCCGCGCCCACTCGGGACCGTCGAGCAGCACGGCCACCAGCGGGGTGCCCGGCGCGGCGGGCGAGGCCACCGACAGGTCGACCCGGAAGTCGGAGAGCCCGACGTCGGTGCGCACCACGGGGCCGCGTGAGCGCAGCGCCGCGGCGACGTCCTCGCGGTGCCGGTCGGGGACGCCCGGCCGGCGGGCCGCGCGGGGCAGCGCGTCGGTGCCCAGCGCGGCCAGGTCGAGGTAGGCGCGCAGGTGCTTGATGCCCACCGACGAGGTCTGCTCGGCCCGCAGCGCCGACGGGTCGAACGAGGAGAAGACGACGACCTGCCGCCGCGCGCGGGTGATCGCCACGTTGAGCCGGCGCTCGCCGCCGACCCGGTTCAGCGGGCCGAAGTCGAGCGGCAGCACGCCGCGGTCGTCGGGGCTGAACGCGGTGGACAGCAGCACGACGTCGCGCTCGTCGCCCTGCACGTTCTCCAGGTTCTTGACGAACAGGCCCTCGCCGTCGGTGCGGTCCAGCGCCTCGACCAGCCGCTCGTCGCCGGCGTCGCGCAGCAGCGACTCGATGTAGGCGCGCTGCTGGGCGTTGACGGTGACCACGCCGATCGAGGGGACGGCGTCCGCCGAGGCGGCGAAGCGGCGGCGGACCTCGGCGGCGACGGCCTTGGCCTCCATCGGGTTGGTCCGCAGCAGCCGCCCGGCGCCCGCGCGGTGGAACGTGCCGTCGACCCGCACCAGCGCGATGCCGCGCCCGTCGACGTCGGCCGAGGGCCGCCCGTGCGGAGGCGCCGGGAACGACGCGAGCCGGTTCTCGTAGTAGTGCGCGTTGCTGAAGGCGATCAGCGACTCGTCCTGGCTGCGGTAGTGCCACGACAGCCAGTGCCGGGGCACCCGCGCCTGCACGCACTCGGAGAGGATCGACTCCTCGTCCTCCACCGCGGTGCCCGGCAGCTCGGCCAGGTCGTCGTCGGTCGACGCAGCCGGCCCGTCGGACGACGTCGGCGGCATCTGCTGGCTGTCCCCGACGACGACCGCGGCGCGGGCCCGGCCCAGCGCGCCCACCGCGTGGGCGACCCGGATCTGCGAGGCCTCGTCGAACACGACCAGGTCGAACTGGCCGGCCCTCGCGGGGAGGAACCGCGCCACCGAGTCGGGGCTGGCCAGCACGCACGGCAGCACCGCGGTGACCACGTCGCCGTACCGCTCCAGCAGCGCCCGCACGCCCGGGCCGCGGCGAGACCGGGTCAGCTCCCGCTGCAGCGCGCCGAGGCGGTCCTCGCCGCCGTCGCCGAGGCGCCGGGCGGCCGGCACCGATGCGGGCAGTGCCGCGGTCAGGTGCCGGCGGACCGCGCGCGAGGCGGCGGCGAAGCGGGCGACCGCCTTCTGGTGCGCCACCTCGTCGAAGGCGTCTAGTCCGGTGGCCGCGCGCCGCTCGGCGGCCGACGCGGCGGCCAGGCCCGCCTCGAACGCGCGGGTGGCGTCCTCGGCGGGCAGCCGGCCGGCGACCAGCGCGGCACGGGCCTCGGTCAGCCCGGCGGCGCGCAGCGGCTCGAGGGTGTCGAGGAACTCCGCCCACCGGCGCAGCGAGATCAGGCCGGGGTGGTCGAGGCCACGCTCGGGGCGGGTCATCGCCCAGCGCAGCACCACGCCGTCGTCCCCGCACCACTCCGCCAGCTCCACGGGGGTGCTGCCGCACACGCGCAGCAGCGCGCTCAGGCCGTTGCGCAGCCGGACGACCGCCGCGGCGGCGGCCGCGTCCGGCCCCGGCCCGGAGACGACGTAGCGGCGCAGTGCGACGGCGGAGGTCCGCGCGCTGTCGACCACGGCGCCGGCCCGCTGCAGCCAGGCGACCTGCGCGTCCAGCAGCGTGGGCTCGGCCAGCGGGTTCCAGCCGGCCGGCACCGACAGCCCCGGGATCACCGAGGCCCGCGCGACCAGGGCGGCGGCCGCGGTCTGCACCCGCCACAGCGAGGCGATGAGCTCCGGGACGTCGCGCAGCCGCACCTTCACGTCCGGCCGCAGCACCGGCGCGAGCCGCTCGCGCACCGCCCGCAGCCCCTGCCGGCGGGGCCACCAGCCGGCGGCCTGCGCGGTCCGGGCGGCCACGTACAGGTCGGCCAGCGGCAGCTCCAGCGCGTCCGGGGTGGCCAGCTCCAGACCCGGGTGCACGGCGGCGGCGAAGGCGGCCAGGTCGTCGAGCACCGTGCCCGTCGCCGTCTTCCACCGCTCGGTGGGCACCTCGTCGAGGACCGCGAGGCCGACGTCCGGACCGGCCAGCAGGTGGGCCAGCGCGGTGAGGTCCTCGGGCGAGCGGACCTCGCGCAGCGCGCGCGCCAGGTGCTCCTCGGCCGGCAGCGCGCGGATGGCGTCGTCGACCTCGGCGGCGGCCCGGTGCGCGGCCGGCAGGTCCACCCGCGCGGTGTCGACGAAGGCCCAGGGGTGCCGCGGCGAGGGGCGGACCAGGTCGGCGACGTCGGGCAGCAGCGCCAGGGCCCGGCGCACCGCGGTGAGCGTCGCGGGCGAGGCGGTGGCCGCGAACGCCGGCGGCAGCGGCACGGGCGGCACGTCGTCGCCGACCGCCAGCCGCGCCGTCCGCGCCGAGTAGTAGGACAGCCCGGCGGCGTTGGGGGCGTGCAGCCGGTCGGCGTAGCGGGCCAGCGTGCGGCGGGCCGCGCGAAGGTCCTCACCGTCGGCGGCCAGGCCCTGCGCGTCGACGGCGACCGCGTGGTCGAGCGCCGCGCGGACGCGGGCGCGCACCTCGGCCGCGCGGGCGCCCCGGCCGTGCAGGTCGAGGGTGAAGGGCCCCATGCCGACCGCCTCGAGCCGGCGGGCGACGACGTCGAGCGCGGCCCGCTTCTCGGCCACGAACAGCACCCGCTTGCCCTCGGCCACCGCGCGGGTGAGCAGGTTGGTGATGGTCTGGGACTTGCCGGTGCCGGGCGGGCCCTCGAGCACGAAGGTGCGCCCGGCGACGCCGTCGGCGACGGCGCGCAGCTGCGAGGCGTCGGCCGGCAGCGGGCAGGCCGCGGCCAGCTCGTCGAGGTCGGGAGTCGCGGCGGCGGCCGGCACCGGGTCGGCGAAGGCCTCGGCCGGGGCGTGCACGAGGTGGGACACCAGCGGGCTGGCGGCCAGCTCGGCCCAGTGCTCGTCGAGGTCGCGCCACAGCCGGTACCGGGCGAGCTGCAGGACGGCGAGGTCGGCGGTCGCCTCGACGCGGAAGGGCAGCCCGGCGTCGGCCAGCGCCACGCGGACGGCGGTCAGCGCGCCGTCGACGTCGACCCCCTCGGTCCCGTCCTGCCGGGCCAGACCGGCCACCTCCAGGCCGTGCACCTGGCGCAGCTTCTCCAGCAGGCACCAGTTGGGTTCGGCGCTGCCGGTCTCGTCGACGGTGAGCCGGTAGCCGGAGTGGCCGGCGGGGGAGAGGACCACCGGCAGCAGCACCAGCGGCGAGCGCAGCGGCCGGCCGTCGAGCTCCCAGGCCAGGCTGCCGAGGGCGACGTGGAGGTCGTTGGCGCCGGTCTCCTCGAGGGCGGTCCGCGCGCGGTGCGCCAGGGCGCGCAGCCGGGGGAGGTAGCCGCCCTCGCTGACGCCGGCGTGCACCGCCCGCTGTTCGTGCAGCAGGTCGCCGAGCCGCCCGACCGGCAGCTCCCGGGCCGAGCGCAGGCCCCGCTCGTGGTGCTCCGCGGCGAGCCGGTCGGCCGGCAGCAGGGAGACCGCGGTCCCGCCGGTCAGCAGGTCGGTCAGCGTGGCCAGGTAGGCGCCGGGGACGGTCAGCGACAGGCCGGCGCCCTCGGTGTGGTCGACCAGCCGGTTGCGCAGGCCGAGGTCGAGCAGGCTGTCCTTCCACTGGTGCACGCGCGGCGGCACGCCCGGGCGGCTGCCGGGGGCCGGGGCGGCGTGCCGGCCGGTGGGCCGGGCGGCGGGGTCGGAGTCGGCCGGGCGGTACTCGACCACCCGCACCGCGCCGTCGGGGCCGAGGGTGCGGGCCGGCAGCGGCAGGATGCCATCGCGGCGGGCCCGGGCGACGTCGGTGACGCCCAGCACCCGGTCCAGGGGGCCGGCCAGCCAGGCGTCGTACGCGGCTCGGTGCAGCTGCTCGGCGTCGGGCTCGTCGGCCGTGCCGCCGGTGAGCAGCGTCGTCTCCACCAGGCGCACCAGGCCGCGGTCGACCAGGACCACCAGCGGGGCCACGTCGGTCGTGGCGGCGCTCTCCGCGCTGCGCTCCTCGCGCCAGTAGCCGAGGAAGGCGTGCGCCCGGCCCGGCCCTCCGCCGGTCCCCTCGACGAGCCAGACCAGCGGGCGGACGCCGGCCGCCTCGAGCGCCGCGGCCATCACCACGACGGTGTCCAGACAGGTCGCGGTCCGTCCGTCGAGGACGTCGCCGGGAGTGCGCACCGGATGCCCGCGGTCGGCCCAGCCGGCGGGCGGCTCGCTGCGGTCGATGCCGCGGGCGCGCACCGCGGCGACGACCGCGGCGACGATCTGGTCGACCCGCTCCGGACCGGCGGAGGAGCCCTGCACGGAGGCGTCGTCGGTCCGCTCGTCGAGCAGCGCGGCCGCCTCGGCCAGCAGGACGTCGACCGCCGGGTGCTGCGGCAGGACGTGCGCGGCGAGCATCTCCAGCGCCAGCGGCAGGGGGGTGGCCGACCACTGGCCGGCGGCGAGCACCTGCACGGGAACGGCGGTGCCGGCGACGTCGACGCCGCCGGCGGTCACGTCGATCTCGATCGAGCCGGGCCGCTGCCGGTCGAGCTGCAGCATCGCGGCGGGGTCCACCACCAGGCCGAGGTCGCTGAGCACCGTCGTCCGGCCGGCGTCGAGGTCGACGGTCAGCTCGACGGGACTGCCGATCGGGCCCTCGGTGTCGCGCACGCCCAGCCGCACGGTGGCGCCCGGCAGCGGGCTGCCGTGGGTGGTGAGCGCCAACCGGGACACCACCGGCACGCGGTTGTGCGCCAGCGCGGAGGACAGCACCGGCGTGCTCGCCGCCGAGATCGCCACGGCCACCCGGGTGCCGCCGTCGTGCGGATGCGGCCGGGTCTCCGTGGTGCCCATGGCGTCCTGTCTACCGGTCCGGACGGACCGGTCCGGTCATCGCCGGACGAGTCTGGGACGGGTGTGACGGACGGGGAGAAGCGATGCCGGAACGGCGCCGGGGCGCGGGTCGAGGCAGGGTCCCGGCGCTCCCACTGCGTGCCGGGGAGGGCGGACCCGGTCGTCCTGCGGCACGGCCGGCCTGGTGTGTGTGCACGGGTGCTCGCGCCTGCAAGGGGTCCTCGCGCGACGGGCAGGCTGCGCCTGGGACAGCGAGCCCCGAGCCGGGACGGATGTGACAGGAGGGAGTACCACGGCGTTTCGACACCACGGAGGGCTGGAGCGCGTTCCTTCACCCATACCGTGCGCCGGTCGACGCCGATACCACGGGAGACCTCCGATGGCCCACCCCACGCTCGTGCCCCAGCCCGACAGCGCGCCGCCGAGGAAGCCGTTCTGGCGGCGGACGCCGGTCGTCGCCGTGGCCAGCCTGCTCATCGGCATCGGCATCGGCGGCACTGCCAACACCCCGACCGAGACGGAACCGGCGGCCAGCAGCGTCACCGCTCCCGCGTCGACGTCCGCGCCTCGTGCGACGGCTGAGCCCTCCTCGACGGCTGAGCCCTCCTCGACGGCTCCCGTCGCGCCGCGAGTCAGCACCGTGGTCCCGACCACGCCGGCGCCTGTGACCTCCTCCCCGGCCCAGGTCGTGCCGACCGTTCCTCTCCAGCCGACCACCCCCGCGCCACGGCCGGCTCCAGCTCCAGCTCCGACGCCGGCTCCCGTTCCTGCCCCGGTGCCTGCGCCTGCTCCGGCGCCGTCCGGCACCTACTACGCCAACTGCGACGACGTCCGCGCTCACGGTGCCGCGCCGATCCACCCCGGTGACCCTGGTTTCCGCGACGCCTTCGACCGCGACGACGACGGCGTCGGCTGCGAGTAGCCGGACGGCGTCGGCTGCGACGACCGTCCGCCCGCGGCCCGTTCGACCCGCGGGCCGGGTCACCGGTGCACGGTGCCGGGTATGCGGCACCGGGCCCGGATGGCGCAGGTTGCCGGCAGGGCTGATGCGCAGCGTCGGGAGTCGGGACCGGTCGTGGAGGAGCGCGGGCACGTCCGCGTGCCCACCCTGGACCGGCGGCAGCGCCGCGACGCGCTGTCCAGCGCGCTGCAGGTTGCGGGAGCCGGGTGCCCAGAGCCCCTGGGATGAGGTCAGCCGGAGAAGCGCTGCTCCAGGTCCTGGACCTCGGGCAGGCCGACGAGGTCGGTGAACTCGCCGAACGACGGCAGCCCCTCGAGCGGCGGGACGCCGTCGCGACGCAGGGTGTCCAGCACCGAGCGGATCCCCGCCGTCGCGGCCAGCAGGGTGCCGATCGGGTAGAGCACCAGGGCGAAGCCCAGCTCGGTCATCCGCTCCAGCGACAGCGGGGGAGTGCGGCCCCCCTCGGCCCAGTTGAAGACCAGGGGCGCGACCCCGGCGAGCTCGTCGGCGACCCGCTCGACGTCGGCCTCGCTGGTCGGCGCCTCGACGAAGAGCAGGTCGGCGCCCGCGTCGGCGTAGGCGCGGGCCCGCTCGAGCGCGTCGTCCACGCCGCCGACCGCGACGGCATCGGTGCGGGCGATGAGCACCAGGTCGGGGTCGCGGCGGGCCGCCACGGCCGCCTGCACCTTGCCGGCCATCTCGCCGGTCCCGATCAGCGCCTTGCCGCTCATGTGGCCGCACTTCTTGGGCATCACCTGGTCCTCGAGCTGGATGCCCGCGACTCCCGCCTGCTCGTAGAGCTGCACCGTGCGGACGACGTTGAGCGCGTTGCCGTAGCCGGTGTCGGCGTCGGCGATGACCGGGACGTCGACGGCCGCGGCGATCCGGCGGGCGTTGTCGACCATCTCGGCCCCGCTGAGCAGTCCGACGTCGGGACGGCCGATCAGCGAGGCCGTCGTCCCGAAGCCGGTCATGTAGACCGCGTCGAAGCCGGCCTGCTCGACCAGCCGGGCCGAGAGGGCGTCGTAGGCACCCGGCGCCAGCAGCGGTCCCGGGCCGGCGAGCAGCTCGCGCAGCCGGGCCCGCGGGGTGCGGCCACCTCCCAGCAGGTCACCCACGTCGGCCTCCTCGTGTGCGTGCGGCCCGGCCGGCGCGTACCGCGCGACCTCCGGCAGGCGCGCCCCGGTCGCCCGTCGGCGAGCCCAGTTGCATACAGGGGTGACGAGCGCGTCCCGGCTGGTGAGCAGTCTGCACCCGCCCAGACGCGCCCCGCAACGGCGGAGACGAGACGGCGAGGTTCTCCGGGGACCTGTTGCACGTGCTCCGTCAGACGCCTAACTTGCATGCAATCGCCCGGGAGGTGTGACCCGTGACACGTCCGCTGACGTCCGCTGAACGGACCCACGCCACCCTGCGCGACCTGATCATGGGCGGCGACCTAGCCCCGGGCGCCCGCCTCGGCGAGGTCGAGCTCGCCGACCGCCTCGGGGTGAGCCGGACGCCGGTGCGCGAGGCGCTGTCCCGGCTGGCCGCCGAGGGCCTGGTGGAGATCGCGCCCAACCGCGGCGCCCGGGTGGTCACCTGGACCGTCGCCGAGCTCGAGGGCGTCTTCGACCTGCGGTCGAGCCTCGAGCCGAAGCTCACGGCCTGCGCCGTGCCGCACGCGACCCCCGCGGACGTCGACGAGCTCGACCACCTCGCCCGGCAGATGCTCGACGTCGGCCTCCCGGGGCCCCGGCAGGACCTCGATGCGCTGGTCCCGCTCAACCGGGCCTTCCACGACCGGCTGGTCGCCCTCGCCGCACACCCGACCCTCGCCACCGCCCTGGCGGCGGCCATCCACCCGCCGATCGTGCGGCGGAACTTCCTGACCTACGACGAGGCGTCCCTGCGCCGCAGCCTCGGCCACCACACCGAGATGGTCGCCGCGATGCGCGCCGGGGATCCCGACTGGGCCCGCGCCGTCATGACCTCGCACATCGCCAACGCCCGCGCCGTCATGGTCCGGGCGGCCCGGCTGCAGACGGCCCACACCGCGACCCGGGAAGGGGAGACCGCATGAGCTACCGGCTCGGAGTCGACGTCGGGGGCACCTTCACCGACGTCCTGCTCGTCGACGAGGACAGCGGTGCCACGTGGCGGGCCAAGACCGCCTCCACCCCCGCCGACCAGGCCGTGGCGGTGCTCACGGGGATCGGCAGGGTCTGCGCCGACGCCGGGATCGAGATGACCGAGGTCGCCCAGGTGCTGCACGGCACCACGGTCGCCACCAACGCCATCCTCGAGGGCAAGGGCGCCACCGTCGGGCTGGTCACCACCGCGGGCTTCCGCCAGGTCCTGCAGATCGCCCGCAGCTTTGTCCCCGGCGGGCTGGCCGGCTGGATCATCTGGCCCAAGCCCGAGCCGCTGGCCGACCTGGAGAACACCGTCGAGGTCGACGAGCGGATCGCCAGCGACGGCTCCGTCGTCCGCCCGCTCGACGAGGACGACGTCCGGCGGCAGCTCGCCCGGCTGGCCGGGCGGGGCGTGCAGGCGCTGGCGGTGAGCCTGATCAACTCCTTCGCCGACCCGTCGCACGAGAGGCGGATCGCGGCGATCGCCGCCGACGCGCTGCCCGGCGTCCCGGTGTCGCTGTCCTCCGACGTCCTGCCGGAGATGCGCGAGTACGAGCGCACCCTCACCACGGTGGCCAACGGCTACGTGCAGCCGCAGGTGAAGCGCTACGTGCAGCACCTGTCCGAGGGCCTCGCGTCGGGCGGGGTGGCCGGGGAGCTGTCCATCCTGCGCAGCGACGGCGGGCTGCAGTCCGCCGACGCCGCGGTGGGGGCCCCGGTGACGATGCTGCTGTCCGGCCCGGCCGGTGGTGTCACGGGCGCGGTGTGGGTGGCCGAGCAGTGCGGCTTCCGCGACCTCATCACCTTCGACATGGGCGGCACCTCGACCGACGTCGCCCTCGTGCGGGACCTCGACCCGAGGATCGGCCGGGAGACCAGGGTCGGCGACCTGTCGGTGCGGGCCTCGAGCGTCGACGTCCGGACCGTGGGCGCCGGCGGCGGCTCGATCGCCCACGTGCCGCAGCTGACCCGCGCGCTGCGGGTCGGTCCCCAGTCGGCCGGCGCCGACCCCGGCCCGGCCGCCTACGGCAAGGGCGGCGTCGAGCCGACCGTCACCGATGCCGACGTCGTCCTCGGCTACCTGCCCTCGTCGCTGGCCGGCGGGGAGATCACCCTGGACGTCGAGGCGTCCCGGGCCGCGGTCGGCAAGGTGGCCGAGGCGATGGGGCTGGCCTCCCCGGAGGCCGCGGCCGCCGGGATCGTCGACATCGTCAACGAGAACATGCTGGGCGGACTGCGGCTGGTCTCGGTGCAGCAGGGCTTCGACCCGCGCGACTTCGCCCTCGTCGCCTTCGGCGGTGCCGGACCGGTGCACGCCAACGCGCTGGGGAGGCTCACCGGGGCGTGGCCGGTGATCGTCCCGCCGGGTCCCGGGCTGTTGTGCGCACTGGGCGACGCGACCACCAGCCGACGGGACGAGTCCGCCCGGACGGTGCTGCGTCGCTTCGGTCAGCTCGACGGGACCGAGCTGGCGCAGATCCTGCGGGAACTGGCCGACGAGGCGGGCGAGCGGCTCGCGGCCCAGGGGCTGGCGCGGGAGGACCAGACGGTCGGCTACCAGGTCGACGTCCGGTACCACGGCCAGGGCTTCGAGATCCCGGTCGACGTCGACGCGGAGTGGCTGGACGGAGGTGACGCCCTGGCCGAGCTCGGCAGGGCCTTCGACGCCGAGCACGACCGGCTGTTCTCCTTCCTGCTCGACGTCGACCACGAGCTGGTCAACGCCCGCGCCACCGTCACCGGTCCCCGCCCCGACGTCGCACCCCTGCGCCTGGAGGAGGGGGACGGCGACCCGGCGGCGGCCCTGCTCACCGAGCACCCCGTGCACGTCGGCGGGGAGCGGGTGACCGCCGGGGTCTACGACCGGGAGCGGCTGCGCGCCGGCGACGTCGTCCGCGGCCCCGCCATCGTCACCGAGATGGACTCCACGACGCTCGTCCTGCCCGGGCACGTCGCCGCGGTGCACCCCTCGGGCGCGCTGCTCATCACCCCCGCGGAGGGCTGACCCGTGGCACGGATCGTCGAGACCGCGACCGGCACGCCTCAGCGGGTCGACGTCGACCCGGTGACCCTCGACCTCATCGAGAACGGGCTGCGGAACGCCCGCTACGAGCTGGACGAGGTGCTGTTCCGCACGGCGCTGTCGCCGGGCATCCGCGAGCAGCACGACGAGTTCCCGCTGATCGGCGACCCCGACGGGAAGATGGTCGTCGGCCAGTTCGGTCTGTCCATCCCGGACTTCCTCGAGGGCTTCGACGACACCGTCGAGGAGGGCGACGTCCTGCTCACCTCGGACCCGTACGCCTGCGGGGCGGCGATCAGCCACGCCAACGACTGGCTCCTGGTCGTGCCGATCTTCACGGCCGGCCGGGTCGTCGGCTGGGCGTCGATGTTCGGGCACATGTCGGACGTGGGCGGGAAGACCCCGTCGTCCATGCCGACCGACGCGCGCACCATCTACGAGGAGGGCGTCGTCATCCCGCCCTTCAAGCTCTACCGCAAGGGCGAGCTCAACGAGGACGCGCTGCGGATCATCCTCAACCAGGTCCGCATGCCCGACTGGAACCGCGCCGACCTCAACGGGCTGGTCGCCGCCTGCCGGACCGCGGCCCGCCGGGTGGTGGAGATGTGCGACCGGTTCGGCACCGCCACCTACCTGTCCGCGCTCGACGCGCTCCTGCAGCGCAACCACGACGCCATGAAGGTGCTGCTCTCGATGGTCTTCGAGGAGGGCCGCACGCTCTCCTTCACCGACTACATCTGCGACGACGGCGTCGGCAACGGGCCCTACGAGCTGAAGCTGTCGCTGACCCGGACCGGCGACAGGGTGCACCTGGACTTCACCGGTTCCTCGCCGCAGGCCGCCGGGCCGATCAACTACTACATCAACGAGAACCTGACCCGGATGTTCTTCGGGATCTACATGATCACCGTCGCCGATCCGCAGATCCTCTGGAACGACGGCTTCTACCCGCTGATCGACGTCACGATCCCGGACGGCTCGTACTGGAAGCCGAAGCACCCGGCGGCGCTGTCGGGCCGCAACCACGGCATCGGGCGGGTGTTCGACCTGTTCGGCGGGCTGCTCGGGCAGACCAACCCGGCGCTGCTGAACGCCGCCGGTTTCTCCTCCTCGCCGCACTTCATGTACTCGGGCCACTACTCCGGCGGCGAGCGGAAGGGGGAGTGGTTCCAGCTCTACTCGATCGGCTTCGGTGGCATCCCCGGCCGGCCGCTCGGCGACGGCCCCGACGGGCACTCGCTGTGGCCGAGCTTCGTCAACATCCCCTGTGAGTACCTGGAGTCCTACTACCCGCTGCGGATCGAGAAGTGGGAGACGGTCGCCGACACCGGCGGTCCGGGCCTGCACCGCGGCGGCAACGGCGTCGACGTCGCGTACGTCTTCGCGGAGCCCGGCGAGATCGCCATCCACGACGACCGCTGGCTGACCTACCCGTGGGGGGTGAACGGCGGGCACCCCGGCGCCCGCGGCCGCAAGTGGATCGACCGCGCCGGCGGCACCCGCGAGGTGCTGCCGTCGAAGTGCCACGGGGTGCCGGTGTCGCCCGGCGACGTCCTGCACTTCGTCACCTGGGGCGGCGGCGGGTGGGGCGACCCGCTGCAGCGCGAGCCGGAGCTGGTCGCGCAGGAGGTGCGCCGCGGTCTGGTCACCACCGCGGGCGCGCGGCGGTACGGCGTCTGCGTCACCGAGGACGGCGCCGTGGACGCCGCGGCGACCGGGACGCTGCGCGACCAGATGCGCGCCGACCGCCCGGCCGAGCTGCCGGTGTTCGACATGGGTCCGCCGATCGAGGACCTGCTCGCCCGGTGCCAGGAGGAGACCGGCCTGCCCGCGCCGAAGCGCCCGGTGTGGGCCGGGTGAGCGTTCCCGGGGCGGGCCCGCACGGGGCCGCGTTCTCGGGCCGGGTCGGCTGGGGCGCCCGCCCGGCGGTGCTCGTCGTCGACCTGTGCCGTGCCTACACCGAGCCGGGCGGGCCGTTCGCCCTGCCCGACCCGGACCGCGCGGTGGCGGCGACGGGACGGCTCGTCGCCGCCGCCCGGGCGAGCGGGCACCCCGTCGTGTGGACGGCGGTCCGCTACGCCGCGGGCCTGGAGGACGGCGGGCTGTTCGTGCACAAGGTGCCGGCGCTGGCCTGCTTCGTCGTGGACGCCCCGGGCGACTGGGGGGCGTTGACGCTGTCACCGGGGCCGGGCGAGCCGGTCGTGGTCAAGCAGTACGCCTCGGCCTTCTTCGGCACCTCGCTGGCGTCGACCCTGCACGCCGCGCGGGTGGACACGGTGGTGGTCACCGGCGTCTCGACGTCCGGCTGCGTGCGGGCCACCGCCATGGACGCGCTGAACTGCGGCTTCCGGCCCCAGGTGGTGCGCCAGGCCTGCGCCGACCGGACGCCGGCGCTGCACGACACCAACCTCGCCGACCTCGACGCCAAGTACGCCGACGTCGTCGACCTGCCCGAGGCCCTGGTCCACCTGCAGGACCCGCCTCCCTGAGACGCGGCGCCGCCCGGCTGCCCCCGCCCGGGCGGCGCCGCCTCGGCCAGGATGGGACCGTGCCGAGGACCAGCGCGGGGATCCTGCTGTACCGGAGAGAGCCCGGCGGCGGGGTCTCGGTGCTGCTCGGCCACATGGGCGGCCCCTTCTGGGCGAGGAAGGACGACGGCGCCTGGTCGATCCCCAAGGGGGAGTACGCCGACGGGGAGGACCCCCTCGCGGTCGCCCACCGCGAGTTCGAGGAGGAGCTCGGCAGCCCCGTGCCGGCCGCCGCGACGGTCCCGCTGGGGGAGCTGCGGGCCGGCGGCAAGGTGCTCACGGTGTGGGCCGCCGAGGGGGACCTGGACGCCGCCGCCATCCGCAGCAACACCTTCCCGCTCGAGTGGCCACCGCGGTCCGGGCGCGTGCAGGAGTTCCCCGAGGTCGACCGCGCCGCCTGGTTCGGCGTCGACGAGGCGCGCGCCAAGCTGGCGAGGGGTCAGGTCCCGTACCTGCAGCGCCTGCTCGACCTCCTCGCCGGCTGACGGCGCCGGCGCGGACGGGAGCAGGGATCCGGTCGGGGGAACGGTGTGGGTCGAACGTGTGACATCTCGTCGCGCGGGCGCGGCGGCCCTGTCGGACGGGCGCCGGGCGCTGCGATCCTCGGCGCCTCCCGTCCCCTGGAGGCCCCGTGAGCACCGAGCACCGCTGCACCGAAGAACCCGGCCGCCCCTGCCCGTGCACCGCGGCCCGCCGCCCGGTCGCGACCGCGGTCGTCCGGCTGCGGCCGCGCTGGAGGCCCGCTACGGCCGCTCCGCCGTCGCCGCGGTGAGCGCCACCGGGTCGCGCAGGTGACGGATCGCTGACGAGTCGTCCCACCCGTCACACAGCGCGTGATCACGTCGGCGGGAGGTGTCACAGTCCTGCTCCCGAGTCCTGACGGACTCCCGAGCGAGGAGACCCCCGTGCTCTGTCCCACCTGCGCCGCCGAGACGCATCCCGGCCCGGTCTGCTCCCGCTGTGCCGCGCTGGCGCAGCTGACCCAGCCGGTGCTGCGGCTGGAGACCCGTCGCCGGCCGGTCGTGCCGCCCGCGGCCCCGCGGCGGTAGCGGGAGCGCCGGGCACGCCGGGTCGACGGGTCGACCCGGCGTGATCGACCTCACTGCTAGCAATACGCTTGCAGGAGTTAGCAGACGCGGGGTGCGGGGCATGGATGACTCGTCAGGTCATTCCCCCGATCGTTGGAGTACCCCCAGTCATGACCGACAACACCAAGATCGCCAACCAGCTCCGCGCACTCGTCCTCCTCAGCCAGACCGAGGAGCAGGTCGCCCGCACCCGCGTGTCGCAGGCCCGCACGGACGCCGTCCGCCGTGAGCTCACCCAGAACGCCGACAACGCCGCGGAGCGCACCCGCGCCATCACCGAGCAGCTGCGCGCCATCGGTGGCGTGCCGGACGTCGTCACCCCGGCCATCGGCCGGCTGTCGGCCGTCCTCAAGGCCACCTTCGAGCAGGCCGAGCCGCTCGAGGAGGCCCTGCTGCAGGACCTGCAGCTCGAGCACCAGCTGCACGACCGCGCCACCTACGTGAAGGTGCTGGCCGAGAAGAACGAGCTGCCCCGCGTCCGCGCCCTGGCCGAGCGGCTCATCACGGCGCACAAGGCCACCATCGAGTGGCTGACCGTCGTCCTGGCCGAGGAGGCCCTGGGTGGCCCCGCCGCCCTGGTCCCGACCCCGTTCCAGCAGGTCGCCGGCACCGCGGTCCGCGCGGCCAACCTGCCCTACCGCTTCGTCGCCAACCGCGTGAACGAGGCCCTCGACACCGCCCAGCAGCGTCGTGAGGCCGCGGGGAACCGGATCGGCGAGGTGGCCGACAAGGCCAGCAGCTTCTCCGACGCCGTCCGCGAGACGCTGACCGTCGGCCGCAGCGCCTCGCTGCGCCGGGCGGAGCGGATCGCCCGCCGCGAGGGCAACCGCGAGGCCGCCGACACGGCCAGGGCCGCCCGCGAGGAGCTCGGTGACGTCTCCGCCGACGAGCTGCCCATCAAGGGCTTCGACTCGCTGTCGACCTCGGACGCCGCCAAGGCCGCCAAGGCCCTGCGCAAGCCGCACGACATCCGCGTGATCATCCGGTACGAGGAGACCCACAAGAACCGGGCGAACGTCATCAGCGCCGCCCAGGTCGCCCTCGCCGAGGTCGCCAAGGAGGCCGTGGGCGTCGACAGCTGACGCTCCGCCACTCTCCGGAGGGCCCGCACCCGTCTCGGGTGCGGGCCCTCCGTCGTCCCGGGGAGATCTCGGTCGCACTGTGTCCGCCCCGCCGTCCCTGGGGCATCGTGGAGGGCATGAGCATCACGCCCGAGGCCCTCGAGCAGGAGTTCTCGCTGCAGACGGCCGCCACCCGCCTGGACTTCCTCAGCCGGCGGGACTCCGGGGCCACGACCCTGAACTCCGTCGCCGACGACGCCGACGACTGGAGCACGCTGCTCGACGGCGGCACGTCCCTCGACGTCCCCGAGTCGCTGGAGCTGCTCGCGCTCGGTGAGGTCATCGCCCGCAAGGCCCACGACAGCCAGCTCGTCGGCTTCCGCGCCGCACTGCGCGGCGGGGCCAGCTGGGAGCAGATCGCCGCCGCGCTCGACGTCACCCCGGCCGAGGCGTGGACGGCGTTCCACGCGGCGATCGAGCGGCAGGAGCGCGCGGCCGCGCTGGCGCCCGACGAGGCGGCCTCCGCGCGCGAGCTGGCCGGGGCCCGTCCCTCCGGGTAGACGAAGGACCCCCTGCCCCCCACCACTCCGTGGAGGACCCCGTCCTCCCCGCCCCCCGCGAGCTCGGGGCGGTGCCCTGGACGGGCCGGGCGGGACCCTGCAGAGGGGCCGTCAGCGCACCTCGACGCCGCGCCAGAAGGCCACCCGGTCGGTGATCTCCCTCGCGGCGTCCTCGGGCTCGGGGTAGTACCAGGCGGCGTCGGGGTTGGTCCGCCCGTCGACCTCGAGGGTCAGGTAGGACGCCGTGCCCTTCCAGGGGCAGATGGTGCGCGTCGACGACGGGCGCAGCACGTCCTCGTGCACCGACGAGCGCGGGAAGTAGGCGTTGCCCTCGACGGTGACGATGTCGTCGGACTCGGCGATGACGGTCCCGTTCCAGGTCGCGGTGGTCATGTCCGGATCGTCCTCCGCCCGCCGCGTCCCGGGCACCCCTCGCCGGCCTCCCGCGCGTGCGACCGGGTCGGCTGGGCATGTGTCCCGGGAGAGGGCGCGGCGCGCGCCCGCCCCGGCCGGCCGGCCGGCCGGCACCGCGCCGGCCGACCTCGACGACGTCGCACCGATGACGAGGAGCACAGCCATGTCCCAGGCCGACCGCACACCCGATCCGGACGACCCGCGCCGCGGGATGCACCCGAGGCCCAAGCGCGGCCGGGCGCTGCTCCTCGGCACCTTCCTGGGCCTCGTCGTCCTCGTCTTCCTGTTCATGACCCTGGTCAGCCAGTGCGGCACGGGGGGCGACGGCGAGGCCTCCGAGGACGACCCGCAGGGCATCGCCGTGGCGGTCGACGACCCAGTTGCGCCGTCGGCCGTGGTCTGACCCGCGGCGACGGGTCGGTAACGGCTCCCGCGCGTCGCCGGGAGCGGCCGTGTCCCCGTGTCACGCTCCCCGCCGTTGACCGGCGCCCCCCTGGCGCCGGCCGGAGACCAGGAGCACGACATGACCCACCCGGGACAGCCCGGCACCCCGCCGCTGCCGACCGGAGGCCCGCAGTCCTCCGGCGGGCAGCGGCCCGGCACGGAGCTCTTCGGGAGTCCGCAGCCGGGTGCGCCGGCCGGCGGCTGGGGCCACCCCGGTCCCGGTGTGCTGCCGGCTCCGGGCTCCCCGCCCGGCCCGGGCCTGCCGGACCAGGTCTTCCCGCCCGGTGCGGGCACGCCGCCCCCGCCCGTCCCGGCCCCGAAGAGCCGGAAGGCCCGCCTGGGCGGGGCGGTCGGCGCGGTGGTCGTCGCCGGCGGCGTCGCGGCCGCCACCTTCGGCGGCTCCGGCGCCCCCGAGGTCGGGGACTGCGTGCAGCCGGTCGGGATCTCCTTCGAGACCGTCGCCTGCGACGACCCGGAGGCCGAGGTCCGCATCATCGGCGTCGTCGACGGGGAGACGAGCGAGGACGAGTTCTCCGCCGACCCGGACCCGTGCGCCGACTTACCCTCCGCGATCAGCGCCCTGTGGCAGCAGGAGGCAGCCGGGACCGACGGCACCGTCTACTGCGCCGAGGGCATCTGACCCCACCGCACCGGCGAGCGCCCCGCCGGCCGTGTCCGGCGGGGCGCTGGTGCGCCCGGCTCAGCGTTCGAGCAGCGCGAAGGTGGCGACCGCGTGCGCCACGGCCCTGCCGTCCTGCTCGACGTCGGCCTCGCAGATCGTCAGGTGCTCGCCGCGGGTGCGCACCCGCCCGCGCACCTCCAGCGGCCCCGGCCTGCCCGGGCGCAGGTAGGTGACCGTGAGCTGGCTGGTCGCGGGCACCTCGCCGTCGCCGGTGGTGGTGCGGACCGCCTGGCCCATCACCGTGTCCACCAGCGTCGCGACGACGCCGCCGTGCAGCGTCCCCGCGGGGTTGAGGTGCTCGTCGGCGGCCTGGAAGGTCAGCGTCGCGGAGCCGTCGTCGGACTCCTGCAGGGTCGCCCCGAGCCGTCCCGCGAACCCGCCCACCGGCGCGTCGTCTGCCATGCCCGGCCGGTACCCGCGGCCGCGTGCGGGACACCCACGGGACGCGGGGGTCAGGCGGGTTCGCGCCGCATCGGCAGGTGCGGGATGCCGTCCTCGACGTAGCCCGGGCCGCTGCGGACGAAGCCGAACCGCCCGTACCAGTCCTCCAGGTGCGACTGCGCGCCCATGGTGATCGGGACGCCGCCGCACAGCTCGATGCCGGCCTCGACCAGGCGGGCGGCCAGCCCGCGCCCGCGGGCGGCCGCCGCGGTGGCCACCCGACCGATCGCCCGGGTGCCGCCGTCGTCGAGGACGCGGATGGTGGCCAGCACCTGCCCGTCCTCCTCGAACCACAGGTGCACCGTGGCCGGCTCGGTGTCGCGCCCGTCGAGCTCGGGATAGGGGCACTCCTGCTCGACGACGAAGACGTCGACCCGCAGCCGGCAGAGGGCGTAGACCTCGAACGGGGTCAGCTCGGCGAAGCGGGCGCTGCGCAGCACGGGGGTGGTCACGGGCCGTTTGTAGCCCATGCCGCGGAGCGCACCGACCGGGGGACGGCGCCGTCTGTTTAGGTGTGCCTACCCTGGGCTGCCACCCCAGGCTCCCGACGTCTGCTGGAGGTCCTCGTGACCACGCCCGCGCGGGCGACCGCCGCTGCTCTCTCCGCCCTCGCCCTCGCCGGGGGCCTGACCGCCTGCGGCGACGCCGGGGCCACCGACGCCGAGACGCTCACCGTCTACAGCGCCCAGCACGAGAGCCTGGTGCGCACGATGGTCGAGGGCTTCACCGAGGAGACCGGCATCGAGCTGGAGTTCCGGGACGGCAACGACGCGGAACTGGCCAACCAGATCGTGCAGGAGGGCGAGGCCTCGCCGGCCGACGTCTTCCTGACCGAGAACAGCCCGTCGATCGACGTCCTCGACCGGGAGGGCCTGCTCGCGCCGCTGGACCAGGCGACGCTGGACCAGGTCGGCGAGCAGTTCCGGCCGTCGTCGGGCACGTGGACCGGCTTCGCGGCCCGCTCCACCGTGCTGGTCCACAACCCCGCGCAGCTGCCGGAGGCCGAGCTGCCCGCCTCGATCATGGACCTCGCCGACCCCGCCTGGGAGGGCCGGATCGGCATCGCCGCCGGCGGGGCGGACTTCCAGGCGATCGTGGCCGCCGTCCTCGCGCTGCGGGGCGAGGACGCCACCCGCGCCTGGCTCGAGGGGCTCGAGCGCAACGCGAACGTCTACCAGAGCAACACCGCGGTGATGGTCGCCGCCGACGAGGGCGAGATCGACGCCGGCGTCATGTACCACTACTACTGGTACCGCGACCAGGCCGAGAACGGCCTCAAGGGCGACGACGCCGCCCTGCACCTGTTCGGCAACGGCGACCCCGGCGCCTTCCTCAGCGTCTCCGGCGCCGGCGTGCTCGCCTCCTCCGACCAGCAGGAGGCCGCCCAGCAACTGGTCGCCTACCTGACCGCGCCGGAGGCCCAGCAGCGCCTCGCCGAGAGCACGGCCCTGGAGTACGCCGTCGGCACCGGCGTCGCGTCGGCCGAGGTGCTGCCCCCGCTGGACACCATCGGCGCCCCCGCCGTCGACCCCGGCTCGCTCGACCAGGACGGCGTCACCGCCCTGATGCAGGAGGTGGGTCTGCTCTGAGCGCCCCTCCGCTCCCGGGCCCCGGGACGCCGGTCGTCGCGGCGTCCCGGGGCCGGCGCGCGCCCGGAGGGCTGCACCGCTCACCGGTGACGGCGCTGCTGGCCGCCGCGGTGGCGGCGCTGGCCCTGGTGCCGCTCGGCTACATCGTCACCGCGACGGTGGACGTCGGCTGGAGCGGCGTCGCCGAGCTGGTGTTCCGCCCGCGGGTGGCCGACCTGCTGTGGAACACCACCCGCCTGGTGGCCGGCACCGTCGCCGTCTGCCTGGTCCTCGGCGTGGGGGCGGCCTGGCTCGTGGAGCGCTCCGCCGTGCCGGGCCGCCGGGTCTGGCACGTGCTGCTGGTGGCGCCGCTGGCGGTGCCGGCGTTCGTCAACAGCTACGCCTGGATCTCGCTGCTGCCCGGCTTCGACACCTACGCCGGGGCGCTGCTGGTGGTGTCGCTGTCCTACTTCCCCTTCGTCTACCTGCCGGCCGTGGCCGCGTTCCGCGGCCTCGACCCGGCGCTGGAGGACACCGCCCGCGGGCTGGGCCTGTCGACCTGGGCGGTGTTCCGGCGGGTGCAGCTGCCGCAGCTGCGGGTGGCCGTGCTCGGCGGCGGCCTGCTGGTGGCGCTGCACGTGCTGGCCGAGTTCGGCGCGCTGGCGATGCTGCGCTACCCGACCTTCACCACCGCGGTCTACGACCAGTACCGCGCCACCTTCAACGGCCCCGGCGCCACGATGCTCGCCGGCGTCCTCGTGCTGCTGTGCCTGGTCCTGCTGCTGGCCGAGATCCGGCTGCGCGGTTCCCGCCGCTACGCGCGCACCGGCGCCGGCGCGGCCCGGCGGCTGCGCCCGGTGCGGCTCGGCGCCCTCACCGGCCCGGCCCTGCTCGCCCTGACCGCGCTGGTGGCGCTCGCGCTGGCCGTGCCGCTGGGCAGCCTCGCCCGGTGGATGACCACCGGCACCTCGGCCGGGCTCGACGTCGCCACGCTGGCCACCACCACGGGGACGACGCTGGCGCTGGCCGCCGCGGCCGCCGTCGCCACCACCGCCCTGGCGCTGCCCACCGGCTGGCTCGCCGTCCGCCGCCGCGGACCGCTGGCCACCCTGCTCGAGCGCTCCACCTACCTCGGCAGCGCGGTGCCGGCGATCGTCATCGCGCTGGCGCTGGTGACGGTGTCCATCCGCGCGGTGCCCGCCCTCTACCAGACCGCTCCGGTGCTGCTGGCCGCCTACGCGATCCTCTTCCTGCCGCGCGCCATCGTGACCGTGCGCGCCGCGGTCGAGCAGTCCCCGCCGCTGCACGACGACGTCGCGGCCTCCCTCGGCGCCTCCGCCCCGTCCCGGCTGTGGCGGGTCACCCTGCCGCTGCTCGCGCCCGGCATCGGCGCCGGGGCGGCCCTGGTCTTCCTCGCCGTGGTCACCGAGCTGACCGCCACCCTGCTGCTCGCCCCCACCGGCACGACGACGCTGGCGACGGCGTTCTGGTCGGCCAGCAGCGCCCTGGAGTACGGCGCCGCCGCGCCCTACGCCGTCGTCATGGTCTTGCTCTCGGCACCGGCCACGGTGCTGCTCTCCCGCGACGCCCGACGAGGTCTGACCACATGAGCGCGCTCACCGTCACCGGTGTGACCAAGTCCTACGGCCGCACCCCCGTGCTCACCGGCGTCGACCTGCACGTGCCGGCCGGCACCACCACCGCGCTGCTCGGCCCGTCGGGCTGCGGGAAGACGACGCTGCTGCGGATCGTGGCCGGTTTCGACGACCCCGACGGCGGCACGGTCGACCTCGGCGGCCGGGTGGTGGCCGGCGCGGGCCGCCCGGTGCCCGCCCGCCGGCGCGGCATCGGTTTCGTCCCGCAGGAGGGCGGCCTGTTCCCGCACCTGAGCGTCGCCGGCAACGTGGCCTTCGGCCTGCCCCGGCGGCTGCGCCGCGACCGCAGCCGCGTCGTCTCGTTGCTCGCGCTGGTCGGGCTGGACGCGGCGCTGGCCGACCGCTCGCCGCACCAGCTCTCCGGCGGCCAGCAGCAGCGGGTCGCGCTGGCCCGGGCGCTGGCGCCGGAGCCCTCGCTGGTGCTGCTCGACGAGCCGTTCTCCTCGCTGGACGCCTCGCTCCGCGAGGACACCCGCCGGGCGGTCGTCGACGCGCTGCGGGCCACCGGCGCGACCGCCGTCCTGGTCACCCACGACCAGGCCGAGGCGCTGTCGACGGCCGACCAGGTGGCGGTGCTGCGGGGTGGCGCGCTGGCCCAGCTGGCCGACCCGCGCACGCTCTACCGCGACCCGCGCGACCTCGACGTGGCGGCGTTCGTCGGGGAGGCGGTGGTCCTCGACGGGGACGCCGTCGGTGGCCGGGTCGCCTCCGAGCTGGGCGAGCTGGTGCTCGGCCGCTCCTGCCCCGACGGGCCGGTCCGGGTGCTGCTGCGGCCCGAGCAGCTGCGCCTGTCGGCCGGCCCCGGGCCGCGGGCGCGGGTGTGCGCCGTCGACTTCTACGGCCACGACGCCCGGGTCGAGCTGCAGCTGCCCTCCGGACGGCGGGTCAGCGCCCGCACCGAGGGCGGCGACCTGCCGACGGCCGGCGCGGAGGTGTCGGTCGGCGTGCAGGGGACGGCGGTGCCCTTCCCGGTCCCCGCGCCGTCGTCCGCTCCCGCCCCGCGCACGGAGACCCCGACCCCCGCCTGAGGGTGCGCCACGGTCAGGGGACCTGATCGCGGCGCGTCCTCCCGCACCGCCGACGGTCGGGGAGGACGCGTTGCGGTGGGGGAGGACGCATCTGCGGGCGCGAGGCGTCCAGCGGCCGACCATCGTCGGTGGTGTGCGGTCGCGGCGTTGTCCGCGTCCGGACGCGCACGACTGCGTACCGCATGCCGCCCGCTGGCCCCTGGGAGGAGCCTGGGTGCGGGCCGTGGGTTAGGTGTGCCTAAGCTCACCGCCGTGGATCTGTTCCTCTTCACCGTGGACGCCGGCTTCGGCCGGGACGTCGTCGCCGCCGGTGCGGCCGGGATCGTCGTCGACTGGGAGCGCCGCGGGAAGGCCCGCCGCCAGGCGGGGGAGGGCACCCAGATCAACGCCGACACCGTCGAGGACCTCGCGCGCGTGCGCGCGGCCACCGACGGCCGGCTGCTGTGCCGCGTCAACGGCGCCGGGCCGTGGACGGCGGGGGAGGTCGAGGACGCCCTCGCCGCCGGCGCCGACGAGATCCTGTTGCCGATGGTGCGCACGGCCGAGGAGGTCGACCGCACGCTCGACCTGGTCGCCGGCCGCTGCGGCCTGGGCATCCTCGTCGAGACCCAGGACGCGGTCGACCGCGTCGCCGAGCTGTCCCGCCGGCCGCTCTCGCGGGTCTACGTCGGCCTCAACGACCTGCGCATCGACCGCCGCTCCACCGAGCTGTTCCGCCCGCTGGTCGACGGCACGGTGAACGCCGTCCGCGCCGCGGTGCGGCAGCCCTTCGGTGTCGGCGGGCTGACGCTGCCCGGCGGCGGGTTCCCGGTGCCGGGGGTGCTGCTGGCCGCCGAGCTGGTGCGGCTGCGCACCGACTTCACCTTCCTGCGCCGCTCGTTCACCGCCGACATGGCCGGCCGCGACCCGTTCGTCGAGGTCCCGCGGCTGCTCGCGGCGCTGGCCGACCTCGCCGGCGCCGACCCGCGCACCGTCGCCGACCGGCGGGCCGGGTTCGTGGCGGCGGTGGAGGGCGCGGCGGTCGCCGCCGACGCTGCGGTCGCCGTCCCCGCGTGAGGGCACTGGTCACCGGCGCCGGCGGCTTCGTCGGGCGGCACCTGGTCGCGCGGCTGCGCGGCGACGGCTGGTCGGTGACCGGCCTGACCCGCGCCGACGTCGACCTCGCCGACCCGGTGGCCGCGGCCGCGGCGGTGCGGGCCGCCGACCCCGACGTCGTCTTCTCCCTCGCCGCCGGCCGGGCCAGGGCGACGCCGGCCGAGCGGGCCGCCACCGTGGCGGTCAACACCAGCCCCTGGCTGGTCGACGCGCTGCCCGACCGCTGCCGCGCGGTGGTCCGGCTGGGCTCGTCGACCGAGTACGCGGCCGGGCCGGCGCCGCTGGCCGAGGACGCGCCGCTGCGGCCGCGCGGGTTCTTCGGCGCCACCAAGGCGGCCGGCTCCCTGCTGCTGCAGGCGGCCGCCGCCGAGCGCGGCGTGCGGGCCGCGGTGCTGCGCGCCTTCCAGGTCTACGGCCCCGGCGACCACCCGACCCGGCTGGTGCCGGTCGTGCTGGCCGCCGCGCGCACCGGGGCCACCGTGCCGCTGCCGGCCGCGGTCAGCCGGCGCGACTGGGTGTGGGTGGGCGACGTCGTCGACGCCTGCGTCCGGGCCGCGCTCGCCGACGACCTCCCGCCGGGCGCGGTGCTCAACATCGGCACCGGCGTGCAGACCGGCGTCGAGGAGCTCGTCGCGACCGCCGAGGAGGTGACCGGCCGCCCCATCGCGACCGCGGCCGGCGCGCACCCGGGCCGGGTCTGGGACACCGCCGACTGGGTCTGCGACCCGCGGGCCGCCCGCGAGGCGCTCGGGTGGGCGCCGACGGTCGACCTGGCCGACGGTCTGGCGCGCACCTGGGCGGCGGGATGAGCGGGCCGCGGGTCGCCGTCGTCGTCCCGGTGTACGGCAACGCCACCACCCTGCGGCCGCTGGCCGGGCGGCTGTCCGCCGCGCTCGCCGGCCGGGACTGGCGGCTGCGCCTGGTGGTGGACGCCTCGCCGGACGACAGCCTCACCGTGGCGTCCGGGCTGGCCGCCGCCGACCCGCGGGTCGCCGTCACCGCGCTCGCGGTCAACGTCGGCCAGCACCGGGCGCTGGCCACCGGGCTGGCGGCCGAGGACGCCGACGCGTGGGTGTGCCTGGACGCCGACCTGCAGGACCCGCCCGAGGCGGTGCCGCTGCTGCTCGACCGGCTGGCCCGCGGCGACGCCGGCGCGGTGTTCGCCGGCCGGCGGGGCCGCTACGAGTCGCGGGCGCGGCGGCTGACCGGGGAGGTGCACCGCCGCCTCGCCGCCCGGCTCACCGGGCTGCCCCCCGACGCGGGGGCCTTCCTCGCGCTGGGGCCGGCCGTGCGCTCCGCCGTCGTCGACCGGGTGCTCACCGGCGGCGCCCCGAGCGTCGTGCTCGCCGCCGGCCGGGCGGGGACGGCGCTGGTCAGCGTGCCCGTGGTCCGGGACCGCCGGCCGGAGGGATCGTCGGCGTGGACGGCGCGGGCCCGGCTGCGGCAGTCGCTGCGGTCGCTGGCGTGGGCGGCCCGCTCGCGCTGAGAGTCAGGCGCGGTTGCCGTACCGCCGCATGGTCAGCGGCCCGAGGACGGCGACCAGCGCGACCGCCCACACCAGGACCAGCAGGATCTCGGAGCCGGCCGCCTCGCCGTGCACGAGCCCGCGCACCGAGGTGACCAGGGAGCTGACCGGGTTGACCCCGACGACGGCCTGCAGCCAGCCGGGCATCGTGGCGGGGTCGACGAAGATGTTGCTGCCGAACGTGAGCGGCATCAGGACCATCATGCTCCAGCCCATCACCGCCTGAGGGGTGCGCAGCCGCAGCGCCAGGTAGGTCCAGATCCAGCCCAGCGCGAAGGCGAAGACCAGCAGCAGGCCGACGGCGGCCAGCACGCCGGGCAGCCCGCCGCCGGGGCGGAAGCCCAGCACCAGGCCGAGGCACAGCACCACCGTCGAGGCCAGGACGAACCGGACGACGTCGCCGAGCAGCGCCCCCACCAGCGCGCTCGGCCGCCACACCGGCAGGGACCGGATGCGGTCGAAGACGCCCTTCTCGATGTCGGTGTTCAGGGCGACGCCGGTGTACATCGTGATCATGAGGATGCTCTGCACGAGGATCCCGGGCAGGAAGAACTGCACGTAGCTCTCGACCGAGCCGGCCAGCGCGCCGCCGAAGAGGTACGAGAAGATCAGCGTGAGCATCACCGGGAAGACGGTGACGTCGAACAGCTGCTCCGGGACGTGCTTGATCCGCAGCAGCGTGCGCCAGCCGAACGTGGCCGAGGCCGCCAGCGGGCCCTGCGGCCGGGGACGTTCCCCGGAGCCGAGGGCCTCCAGCACCGCCGCGGTGTCGGGTGCCGCGAGGGCGGCCGGGGCGGAGTCGACAGCGGTCATCGGGGGTCCTCCGGATCGGGGGTGCGGGAGTCGGCGGGCCGGCCGGTCAGGGCCAGGAAGACCTCGTCGAGGCTGGGCTGGCCGAGCGCGAACTGGGCCAGGGGGAGGCCGGCGTCCTCGAGGGCGGCGAGGGCGCGGGCGGTGGGGGCTCCGTCGGGGACGCGGGCGGTGAGCGCCGCGGGGTCGCCGTCCTCGGCCACCGGCACGCCCAGCACCCGCTCGAGCAGGCCGCGTGCCTCGGCGCGCCGCGCCGGGTCGAGCACCCGCACGTGCAGGCTGCCCGAGCCCACCGACGCCTTGAGCTGCCCGGGGGTGCCCTCGGCGATGACCCGGCCGGCGTCGATCACGGAGATGCGGTCGGCGAGCTGGTCGGCCTCGTCGAGGTACTGGGTGGTCAGCAGCACCGTCGTCCCGCCGCGGACCAGCGCCCGGACGACGTCCCACACCTGGTTGCGGCTGCGCGGGTCGAGACCGGTCGTCGGCTCGTCGAGGAAGATCAGGTCCGGCCGGACGACGATGCTCGCGGCGATGTCGATCCGTCGCCGCATGCCGCCGGAGTACTGCTTCACCTGCTTGCCGGCCGCCTCGCCGAGGCCGAAGGCGGACAGCAGCTGGTCGGCGCGCTGACGTGCGGCGGCCCGGGAGTAGCCGAGCAGCCGGGCCAGCAGCAGCAGGTTCTCCGCGCCGGTGAGGTCCTCGTCGAGGGAGGCGAACTGCCCGGTGAGGCTGACCCGGGCCCGGACGGCGTCGGCCTCGGTGACGACGTCGTGGCCGAAGACCCGCGCCGTCCCGCCGTCGGGGCGCAGCAGCGTGGCCAGCACGCGGATGGTCGTCGTCTTCCCCGCGCCGTTGGGGCCGAGGAAACCGTGCACGCCGCCGACCGGGATGCGCAGGTCCACCCCGTCGACGGCGCGCGTGCTGCCGAAGTGCTTGACCAGGCCCTGGGTCTCGATGGCCAGGGCCGCCGCGTCACCGGACCCTCGCTCGTCCCTGCCCGCCGCGACCGCGTCGCCGATGTCGGCCGTCACGTGCCTCACCTCCGGGGTCGGTCGGGAGGCACCCTGCCACCCGGATCCGACAGTCCCGACCGCCCGTCCCGAGGGAACTCATCGGCGGCGGCTCCCGGTCAGCGGGTCCAGAGCTGCAGCACCAGGTCGGTCTTCGTCCCGGCGAAGGCGTGCTCGTCGGCGAGGGAGAGGCCGGCGTCGGCGAGGACCGCGTCGTCGTCGGTGGGCACCGGCTCGCCGTCGACCAGCCGCCGGACCAGCCAGACGCGGTCGGCACCGGACGGGGCGTCGTCGGGCGGCAGGACGACGTCGGGCCGCAGCCGCGGGGCCAGCGTGCGGGTGTGGTGGTCGAGGCCCAGGGCCGCGCGCTGGTCGGCGGCGACGACCGGCTCGCCGGCCTGCTGCACGCGGGCCAGCAGCTGCACCAGCTCGTCGGAGCGCTCCCGCGGCTCGCGCACGGCCAGCGGGGAGCTCGCCAGCAGCGACAGCCCGACCATCGCGGCGGCGACCGGTGCGCGGGCGCCGCGGGGGAGTGCCGTCGCCCCGGCCGCGGCCAGGATCCCGAGCCCGAGCAGCCCGACCATCAGGTAGCGGGGGTGGTACAGCGGGCGGGCCAGCTCGCCGGCGACGAGGAGCAGCAGCGGGACCAGCACCCAGCAGGTCCCGACCACCCGCACCCCGGCACCGCGGAGCGCGCCGACCACCGCCAGCCCGACGGTCAGGTACAGCAGCGGGGTGCGGCCGCCGGCCCATGCCTCGACCGCCAGGTCGGCGAGCGTGCCGCCGGTGTCGCGCAGGTGCTCGGCGTTGCGTGAGCCGGTGCCGTTGAGCAGGTTGACGCCGATCAGCGCGACCACCGGCAGCACGGCCAGGACGCCGGCTGCCGCCACGCGGACGGCGGCCCGGCCGCGCAGCAGCAGCGCCGCGACGACGAACGCGGCCAGGGCCGTGACCGCGTACCAGTGCGCCAACCCCATCCCGGCCCCGGCGAGGCCGAAGAGCACCAGCCCGCGCGGCGGCTCCTGCAGCCAGCGGACCAGCCCGAGCAGCGCGCCGCCGGTGGCCAGGACCGCCAGCCCGTAGCTGCGCGCCTCGACCGCCTGCTCGAGCAGCAGCGGCGCCGTCGCCAGGACCAGGCCGGCCAGCACGCCGGTCGCCCGACCCGCCAGCCGGGTCACCGCGCGCGTGACGAGGGCCAGCCCGCCGGCGGTGGCCAGCACGGAGAGCACCCGCAGCGACGTGCCGCCGCCCAGGCCGGGCAGCGACGTCCACCCGTGCACGACCAGGTAGTACGGCGCGTTGTAGGACGGCGGGACGTCGGCCAGGTAGCTCGTCACCCCCTCGCCGGTGACGATCGCGCGCAGGATCTCGGCGAGCGGACGGCGGCCGACCTCGGCGGTGAACAGCTCGTCGAACCACAGGCCGTGGCCGGGGGCGAGGAGGACCGCGCCGAGGGCGACGAGCACGAGCGGCGGGAGCAGTTCGACGCGCGACCAGCGGGGCGGGGCGGCTACTGGTGCGTCCGCCGTCCGGGTCGCCGTCGTCGTCACGCAAGGGAGGGTAGGCGACCCTTACTCACGCGGATCGTCGGTGCGGCGGCGCAGCACGTGCGAGTGGACCCGTGTACCGGCCCGGGCCCGCGCCGCCGCCGTCGTCGGAGGTCGTGCGGGCCCGCTTCCGCCGGCAGGGCCGGCGCGACACCGCGCACGAGCTGGCGGTGCGCCGCCGGCTGCACGCGCGCGGCGTGCGCTACAGGGTCGACGTGCGCCCGTGGCCCCGTCCAGAGGCTCGCCCCGAGCGTGCGAGGGGCGAGGAGGACGGGGTCCTTACCGGCTGCTTCTGGCACGGCTGCCCGTCGTGCGGGCACCTGCCGCGCGCCAACCGGGCGTGGTGGGCGGCGAAGCCGGCGGCCCACACCGCCCGCGACCGCCGCGCCGACGCCGTCCTCACCGGGCTGGGCTGGCGGGTGCTGCGCTTCTGGGAGCACGAGGACCCGGACGACGTCGCCGACGCGATCTGCGCAGCCCTCGGCCGGCCGGCTCCGTCCCCACCGGACCGCTGAACCCGCGGGCCCGGACCGGGGCCCGAGGTCCTCCGCCTGCCACCTGCCACCTGCCGCCGGGCGCCTGCCGCCTGCCCCGGTCCGCCGTCCGCTCGCCGCGATCATGGACCTGCGGTGGCGACGCGCCGCCGTCGACCGGCCTGTCGGCACCGCAGCTCCATGATCGTCCGCTGGGGTGGGGGACTCAGTCGTCCCGGGCGCCGCGGGCACGCTGCACCGCCGGGCTGCCGATCCACAGCCAGCCGAGCAGCGCCGCCACCACGCCGCCGGTGACCAGCGCCTGCGGCAGCGCGAACAGGAAGTCGACGACCAGCACCACCGCCGAGACGATCGCGATCGCCAGCACCACCAGCCCGAGGAAGGCGTTGCGGTTGCTCCGCCGCAGCAGGTCCTCCTTGTCGTGCTGGCGGAACAGCGCCCGGTGCTGCGCGGCCGGCGCGATGAGCAGCGCCGTGGCCACCACGGCGGCGATCAGCGTCACGAAGTAGACGTCGCGCTGGAAGTCGGTCGCGCGGGACGTGGCCTGCTGGAACGGCACGATCAGCAGGAAGGCGAAGAGGAACTGCACGCCCGGCAGCGCCACCCGCAGCTCGTTGAGCAGCTCCATGAGCTCCCGGTCGATCCGCTCGGCGTGCGTCTCGTCGCGGCCGTCGGCGCCGTGGCGGGCGTCGTCCCGGCGGTCCGCGGCGGCGCCGTCACGCGGCGCCGGTGCGGGACCCGGCCGCGCGCCGCGCCGTGCCCGCTGTCCCGATCCCGTGGTGGCCATGTCTCGGTCCTCCTCGCTCCCGGCACCGCCCCCGTGGGCCCCGCGACCCCGTCCGTCACCTGGGCGTGTGCCCCGCCGCAACCCCCGTGTCACCTCCTGGCCACCGCTGTCCTCCACGAGTGGGTAGGAGGGGGTCATGTCCACGTGGGAACCGATGACGCCGCACGGCCACCGTCCCGACGACGAGATCGCCGCGGCCGACCCCGGGGCGGGTGCGCCGCCACCCGCCGAGGGGTTCGGCGTGGCCGGCGAGGAGCCCGACCGCCCGGAGGAGCCCGACCACCCGGAGGGGCCGCCGCGTCCGGAGGAGCCCCGGCACCCCGGGGAGCCCGAGCGGACGCCCGGCGAGGTCGAGCTGCCGGACACCCCGTTCCGGCCGCCGAACCCGGGCGACGTCGGCCGCGCCTGAGCCGGCACGGCGCGCGGGAGAGGCCGCCGTACCGTCGGGGGGTGGACCTGACCGTGCTGCCGCGCCGCACCGCCGACGAACTGGCCGCCATGCGCGCCGCCGGCCGCGTCGTGGCGCAGACGCTGGCCGCGGTGCGCGCCGCCGCCGTCCCCGGGGCCCGGCTGCGGGACCTCGACGACCTCGCGCAGACGACGATCCGGGAGGCCGGGGCGACGTCGTCGTTCCTCGGCTACAAGCCGGGGTGGGCGCCCACGGCCTACAACGGGGCGCTGTGCCTGTCGCCCAACGAGGTGGTCGTGCACGGCCGGCCCAGCGGACGCCGGCTGGGCGACGGCGACCTGCTCAGCGTCGACTGCGGCGCCATCGTCGACGGCTGGCACGGCGACGCGGCCGTCACCGTGCAGGTGGGCGCCGGTGACCAGCCGGACGACGCCCGGCTGGTCACCGCCACCGAGGAGGCGCTGGCCGCCGGGATCGCCGCGGCGGTGCCGGGTGCGACGCTGCTCGACGTCGCGCAGGCCATCGACACCGTCGCCCGCGGGTACGGTTACGCGCACCTGCCCGACCACGGCGGGCACGGCATCGGCCGGTCGATGCACGAGCCGCCGTTCGTGCCCAACCGCCCGTCGGCGGGGCTGGACCGGGTGCGGCTGCACGCCGGCAGCACGCTGGCGATCGAGCCGATGCTGCTGGCCGGCGGGGAGCGCTACAAGCACAAGAAGGACGGCTGGGCGGTGGTCACCGCCGACGGCAGCCGCGCCGCGCACGTCGAGCACACCGTGGCGGTCACCGACGACGGTCCCGTCGTCCTGACCGCTCCCTGACCCCGCACGGCCCCGGACGCACCGCGGCCGCCGTCCGCGGGTGCGGACGGCGGCCGGGGTGCCGGAGCGCCGGGCGGGTCAGCCGAGGCCGAGTGCGGCGGTCGCGCGGTCGACGAGGGAGAAGTGACCCACCGCCCAGAACACCAGGGCGGCGGCCGCCAGCCCGCCGATCGTCACGGCCGCGGAGCTGACCGGGTGCTGCTTGGCGTGCCGCCAGGCGTCGAGCGCCTTGCGACGGAAGGCGGCGAAGAAGCGGCGCGCCCACTCGAACTCGGTCGACCACACCCACAGGCCGGCCAGGACCGGCGGGATGGTGAGCGGGCCGGGCAGCACGGTCAGCGCCAGCCCGAGCAGCACGAACAGCAGCCCGACGACGAAGACGGCGACCCGGTAGGCCACGGCCAGCGCCGGCTTCTGCCGGATGCGGTCCCGCCACGACCCCGGCTCCACCGGCCGCGGCTTGCCGAGGCCGTCGGTGCAGTCGGGGCAGCGGGTCGCGCCCCCGCCTCCGGCGGAGTGGTCGCCGGCGACGGTGTTGCCGGTGACGGTGACGGTGCGGGTCATGCGATCTCCCTGGACGTGCCCGGGCTGCCGTGGTGCAGAGGGACGGTCAGCTGCGCGAGACACCCTTGATGACCTCGCTGGCGCGCTGCTGCTCGCCGGCGTAGGAGCTGATCGCGACGAGGGTGCCGGTGAGGGCCGGGATGATCCACTGCAGCGCGTTGAGCTGCTCCTGTGCGGCGGCGATCTCGGCCTTGGTGCGCTTGGTCGGCTTGGTGCCCGACCGTGCCGAGGGGTTGCCGGCGCCACCGCCGCCACCGTTGACGATGATGCCCAGCGACCGGCTGTAGGCGGTGGCGCCCAGGGCGGCGGCCGTGACCAGCGTCTTGACGGCGGACATGCTCGCCACGCCCTCCTGGTTGGCCAGGCGGCCGCGGTTGCCGATCAGCTGGCCGACGCTGCCGACCAGGTGGGCGCCGATCGCGACGGCGTTGACCGGGGTCCAGCGGTTCCAGCCGGCGTTGGCCACCTTGCCGGTGTCCTTGCCAGCCTCGCCGGCGGCGGCGTTGAGGGCGACGGCGTTGGCCAGCGTGCCGCCGAACCAGGCGGAGAGACCAAGGTCGTGCAGGGCGCGGGACAGGGTGTTGCGGGCCATGGGTGTCCTCCAGGGGCGTCGGGCGGTTGGGATCAGCCCGGCACCTACCCGCTCAGTCGGAGCCCATGCCCGGGGTGCGCACCCCGGTCGTGCCCAGCAGGTCAGCGGCCGTAGCGGACCGCGGCGCGGGCGCGGGCCTTGCCGGCCTCGACGGCGCGGTCCTTGGGCGGCGCGGTGGTGACCAGCGCGTCGAGCAGCCGGACCGAGGCCGCGGCCACCTCGGCGACCGCCCGGTCGAAGGCCTCGGCGTTGACCCGCGCCGGCTTCGCCGACCCGCTGATCTTGCGCACGTACTGCAGCGCCGCGGCCGTGATCTCGTCGTCGGTGGCGGGCGGCTCGAAGTTCGACAGCGGGCGGATGTTGCGGCACATGCCGCGCAGCGTAGAACCGGCCGGGGACGCTCCGGGCACCCCGCAGCCGTGGGCCGGCTCCTGGACCGGGCCCACGGCTGCGACGTCAGACGCCGTATCCGGCGCGGTCGACCCGGCGGTGGTAGCGGGTGCCGAGCGTGCCGCCGAGGACGGCACCGATCAGCGTCGCGACCAGGATGGCCGCCAGCGTGATGACGCCGGCCGTCGTCGCGGTGCCCTCGTCGATCGGGATGCGCGGCAGGTTGAGCTGCTGGAGCACGTTGTACTGGGCGCCGAGCGCGGTACCGGCCAGCGCCAGCACCACCACGACCAGCAGGCCGATCAGCCACACGGCCAGGCCCTGCCGGGCGCCGTCGAAGCGGGCCATCCGGCCGGCCACGTAGCCGCCGGCGAGGTAGGCGAGGAAGAGGACGACGAGCAGGCCGATCGCGCCGGCCAGGCCCACGGTGCCGGCCTGCCGCGCGGCCTCGTCGACGCTGTCGAGCCCCTGCGCCAGGCCGAGCCCGACGCCGGCCGCCGACAGCAGCGCGACCAGGAGGACGGCGAGCCCGTTGGCCGACAGCCAGCCGAAGAAGGCCGCGCCCCACTTGATCCCGCCGAAGCGCGCGTGCTGTGCCGCGACGGCGTCCCGGGCCGCGCCACGGGTGGAGTGCGCACCCTCGGTGGTGACCGTCGCGTCGTGGTCGTGGTGGGTACGGTCGTTGCTCGCCATCGGACCTCCTCGTCGTCGGGCCGGAGTGAGCCCCCGGCCGGTCCCGCACCGGTGGTCCCGGCGCGTCGCCGCAGGTCGGCTACCCGGTCCGGCCGGTCGTGAACGGCGAGGCCGGCCGGTTCCCCCGTCCGGGGAGTGCCCAAGAGGTGCGATGACGGTCCTGCTCGTGGACGCCGCCAACGTGGTCGGCTCCCGTCCCGACGGCTGGTGGCGCGACCGCGCCGGTGCCACCAACCGGCTGCTGCTGCGGCTGGCCGCCCTGCCCGGTCAGCCGCTGGAGGAGGGGACGGTCGAGGAGGTGGTGGCCGTCGTCGAGGGAGCCGCGCGGGACGTGCCGGAGCCGGACGGCGTCTCGCTGGTGCGCGCGCCCGGCAGCGGCGACGACGCCCTGGCCGCCACCGCCGCCGACCTCGCCGCCGCGGGCCGTCGTGTGCTCGTGGTCACCGCCGACCGGGGACTGCGCGCCCGCCTGCCGGAGGGCACGGCGGTGGTCGGCCCCGGCCGGCTGCTGGATGTCCTCGATCGCATGGCGGACAACGGATCGGGGTAGGCGGGGGTGTCCGCCGAGCCCGGGCGGTGCCCGCGACGGCGTCCCCGGCCATCCCGAACCACCGCCGAGGAGACGACGCCGCATGCCGCAGACCGTGCTGATCACCGGGGCCTCCAGCGGCATCGGCCGCGCCACCGCCCACCTGTTCGCCGAGCGCGGCGCCAACCTCGTGCTGATGGCCCGCGGACGCCAGGCGCTGGAGGACACCGCGGCCGAGGCCCGCGCGAAGGGCGCCGGCGACGTCGTCGTCTGCCCGGCCGACGTCCTCGACGAGGACGCGCTGCGCACCGCCGTCCAGAGCACCGTGGCCCGCTCCGGCAGCCTCGACGTGGTCGTGCACTCCGCGCAGGTGATCGCCTACGGGCGGATCGAGGACGTGCCCAAGGCGGTCTTCGAGCGGGTGGTCGACACCGCGCTGCACGGCACGGCCAACCTCGTGCGCACCGTGCTGCCGGTGTTCCGCCGCCAGGGTGCCGGCCACCTCGTGGTCGTCAGCTCGCTGCTGGCGTCGGTGACCACCCCGTTCATGGGCAGCTACAACTCCGCCAAGTGGGGCCAGCTCGGCCTGATCCGGACGCTGCAGCAGGAGACCCGCGACGTCCCCGGCATCCACGTCTCGGCCGTCGCCCCGGGCGGGGTCAACACCCCCATCTACTCCCAGGCGGGCAGCTACATCGGCCTCAAGGGCCGCCCGCCCGTCCCGATCTACTCGCCGGAGCGGGTGGCCCGCTCGGTGGTCGCGCGGCTGGACAGGCCGCGCCGGCTCGTCCAGTCCGGGTTCGCCAACCCGGTGGTCATCCTCGGCTTCCGGCTCTTCCCGGCCGTCTACGACGCCCTCGTCGGGCCACTGCTGCGGGTCTTCGCCCTCGCCGACGACGACCGCACGGAGCCCACGCCGGGCAACGTCCTCGAGTCCCGGCCCGCCGGCAACGCGACGGAGGGCCGCTGGCACGGCATCCCCTGAGCCGGTGTGAACGGCGCGTTGCGTCCCGCGCGGGCCGTTGACCTGGGCCCGGGCACGGGACGAGGCTGGCCCTCCCCGCCGTCGGCGGGCCGACCGCGGAGGCGCCCGTGACCGCCGATCCCAGCGCCCGCCCGACCCGCCCCGCCCACGCGGGCGTGGAGGCCGAGCGGGTCGACGAGGGCTACCTGCACCGCCGGCAACTGCGCTCCGGGACGGCGGGCTGGCTGCTGCTGGCCGGCCTCGGCGTCTCGGCGGTCATCTCCGGTGACTACGCCGGGTGGAACTTCGGCCTGGCCGAGGGCGGGTTCGGCGGGCTGCTGATCGCCACCGTGCTCATGGCGGTCATGTACACCGCGATGGTGTTCGGCCTGGCCGAGCTCGGCTCCGCGCTGCCGACCGCCGGCGGCGGCTACACGTTCGCCCGCCGCGCGCTGGGCCCGTGGGGCGGGTACGCCACCGGCGTCGCGGTGCTCATCGAGTACGCCATCGCGCCGGCCGCCATCGCCACCTTCATCGGCGCCTACGTCGAGTCCCTGGGGCTGTTCGGCATCACCGACGGCTGGTGGGTGTACCTGGCGGCCTACGCGCTGTTCATCGGCATCCACCTGCTCGGCGTCGGCGAGGCGCTCAAGGCGATGTTCGCCGTCACCGTGGTCGCGCTCGCCGGCCTGGTGGTCTTCCTGGTCGGCGCCGTCCCGCGGTTCGACGCCGGCAACCTGCTCGACATCGCGCCCACCGACGCCGCCGCTGCCTCGTCGTTCCTGCCCTACGGGATCCTCGGCATCTGGGCGGCGTTCCCGTTCGCCATCTGGTTCTTCCTCGCCGTGGAGAGCGTGCCGCTGGCCGCCGAGGAGGCCCGCGACCCGGCCCGCTCGATGCCGCGGGGGATCGTCGCGGCGATGGGCGTGCTCGTCGTCCTCGCCGTCCTCATGCTGGTGTTCACCCCGGGCGCCGCGGGCTCCTCGGCGATCGCGGGGTCGGGCAACCCGCCGGTCGACGCCCTCGCCGGCTCCGGCGCCCCCGAGGCGCTGACCCGGGTGGTCAACTACGCCGGCCTGTTCGGCCTGGTCGCCAGCTTCTTCTCGATCATCTACGCCTACTCGCGGCAGACCTTCGCGCTCTCCCGCGCCGGCTACCTGCCGCGCGCCCTGTCGGTGACCAACGGCCGCAAGGCGCCGGTGCTGGCGCTGCTGGTCCCCGGCGCGATCGGGTTCGTCCTGTCGCTCACCGGCCAGGGCGCGATGCTGCTCAACATGGCCGTCTTCGGGGCGACGGTGTCCTACGTGCTGATGATGGTCAGCCACATCGTGCTGCGCCGCCGCGAGCCGGACCTGCCGCGCCCGTACCGGACGCCGGGCGGGACGGCGACCACCGGCGTCGCGCTGGTGCTCGCGGCCGCCGCCGTCCTGGCCACCTTCCTGGTCGACGTCACCGCGGCGCTGTGGACGCTCGCCGCGTACGCCGCCTTCCTCGCGTACTTCGCCCTCTACAGCCGCCACCACCTGGTGGCCTCGGCGCCGGAGGAGGAGTTCGAGCTGCTGGCAGAGGCCGAGGAGGACGTGCGATGACCGCGCGGCGGGGCACCGTCGCCGGGCACGCGTACGAGTTCCCGACCCTGGTCGAGCTGATGGCGAAGGCCACCCCGCTGCGCTCCGGCGACGTCCTGGCCGGGTGCGCCGCGGAGTCCGCGGCCGAGCGGGTCGCCGCGCAGACGGTGCTCGCCGACCTGCCGCTGGCCACCTTCCTCGACGAGCAGGTGGTCGGCTACGACGAGGACGACGTCACCCGGCTCGTCCTCGACACCCACGACGCCGCGGCGTTCGCGCCGGTCGCGTCGCTGACGGTGGGGGAGTTCCGGGACCGGCTGCTGGCCTGGGCCGCCGCCGGCGACGAGGCGGCGATCAGCGCGCTGGCGCCGGGACTCACCCCGGAGATGGCCGCGGCCACGTCGAAGCTGATGCGCAACGCCGACCTGGTCGCCGTCGGCCGGCGCACCCGGGTGGTGACGGGCCTGCGCAGCACGCTCGGCCTGCCCGGCCGGCTGGCCTCGCGGCTGCAGCCCAACCACCCGACCGACGACCCGCTGGGTGTGACGGCGTCCATCGTCGACGGGCTGCTGCAGGGCTGCGGGGACGCCGTCATCGGGATCAACCCGGCCACCGACTCGCCGGCCCGCACGGTCGCGCTGCTGGAGCTGGTCGACGAGGTGATCACCAGGTACGGCATCCCGACGCAGTCCTGCGTGCTGGCGCACGTCACCACGACGCTGCGGGCGCTGGAGCAGGGGGCACCGGTCGACCTGGTGTTCCAGTCGGTGGCCGGCACCCAGCCGGGCAACCGCGGCTTCGGCGTCACCCTCGACCTGCTGGCCGAGGCCCGTGCCGGGGCGCTGGCGCTGGGCCGCGGCACGGTCGGGTCGAACGTCACGTACTTCGAGACCGGGCAGGGCTCGGCGCTGTCGGCCGACGCGCACCGGGGCATCGGCGGCCGGCCGGTGGACCAGCAGACGCTGGAGACCCGCGCCTACGCCGTCGCCCGGCACTTCGAGCCGCTGCTGGTCAACACCGTCGTCGGGTTCATCGGCCCGGAGTACCTCTACGACGGCAAGCAGGTGCTGCGCGCGGGGCTCGAGGACCACTTCTGCGGCAAGCTGCTCGGCCTGCCGATGGGCGTGGACGTCTGCTACACGAACCACGCCGAGGTCGACGAGGACGACATGGACGCGCTGATGCTGCTGCTCGGCACGGCGGGCTGCACGTTCCTCATCGCCGTCCCCGGGATGGACGACGTGATGCTGCACTACCAGTCGCTGGCCTTCTCCGACGTCCTCACCACCCGCTCCGTGCTGGGGCTGCGGCCGGCGCCGGAGTTCGAGGCGTGGCTGGCGAGGATGGACCTGCTCGACGACGCCGGCCGGGTCCGCGAGCTCACCGCCGACGCGCCCGCCGCGCGCGCCCTCCTCGCGGCGGCCTCGACGTGACCGAGCTCGCGAGGTCACGCAGGGGCACAGCACCGCCGGGCACGAGGCCGACGAGCGCCGGCGAGGAGGACTCGTGACCGACGCCCTCGACCGGCCGCTGCCGCCGGGGAACGACCCGTGGGCGGTGCTGCGCAGCGCCACCCGGGCCCGGGTCGCGCTGGGCCGGGCCGGCGACGCGCTGCCCACCGCGCGGGAGCTGGAGTTCCGCGCGGCGCACGCCGCCGCCCGGGACGCGGTGCACCAGCCGCTGGACCCGTCGCTGGTCCGGGCCGGGCTGCCCGGGCGCGAGCTGCTGGAGGTGCGCTCGGCCGCGCCCGACCGGGCCACCTACCTGCAGCGACCCGACCTCGGCCGGCAGCTCGCCGAGGGCACGTCGCTGCCGCGCACGGACGCCGACCTCGCGGTGGTGGTCGCCGACGGGCTCTCCCCGCGGGCGGTCCACGAGCACGCCGCCGGGCTGGTGACCCCGCTGCTGGAGCGGCTGCCCGGCTGGACCGTCGCGCCGCTGGTGCTCGCGCACCAGGCGCGGGTGGCGCTCGGCGACGCGGTGGGCGCGGCGCTCGGCGCCCGGGCCGTCGTCGTGCTGATCGGGGAGCGGCCGGGACTGTCGTCGGCGGACTCGCTCGGCGTCTACCTGACCTGGGGCCCTCGGCCGGGGCGGGCGGACTCCGAGCGCAACTGCGTCTCCAACGTCCGCCCGCCGCACGGGCTGTCCTACGCGCAGGCCGCCGACACCGTCGCCGCGCTGCTGGGCGCCGCCCGCGAGCTGGGCGCCTCCGGCGTCGCGCTCAAGGACGAGGGCCCGGCCCTGTCGGCGGGATGAGCGAGGGCCCGGCCCTGCCGGCCGGGCGAGCACTCAGGCGAAGAACGCGTCGACCGCCGCTTGATCGGTGTTCGCCGCCCAGAACTCCGCCATGCAGTCGCCCTCGAAGCGGACGACGTGGGTGGCCAGCACGTCGAGGTCCCGGTCGCCGGTGTGGCCGGACATGCGGACCACGGCGACGCCGTCGGTGTCGTCGGCGAAGACGCGCAGCGGCTCGATCCGGAAGCTGCCCTGGCTGTGCTCCATGATCCGGCCGAACACCTCGAACACCGCGGGCGGGCCGGCGTAGTCGCCGGAGACCTGGTTGCGGCCGGGCTCGTGCCACTGGATGTCCGGCGACCAGAGCTCGGTGAGGCGGTCGAGGTCGCCCTTGCCGAAGGCCTCGTAGGCCTCGAGCAACCGGGTGACGTGGGGGTGGTCGGACATGGTGGGCTTCCTCCGCGGACGGTTCCCTCGTGGACGACGAGGGCAGTGTCGACCCGGCCGCCCCTGGCCGAGAAACGGATTACCGCGTCTCGGTCTCCTGCCAGGCCAGCCGGCGCCCGACCAGCAGCAGCCGCATCGTCTGCTCGGCCGAGCACACCAGGAACTCCGAGGCCTCCTCCAGCGCCTCCTCCAGGGTGCACGGGCGGGTGAGGATCGAGGTGTAGGCGTCCAGGCCGACGTCGAGCGCGGCCTGCACCCCCTCACCGACCGTGCCGCTGAGCGCGATCACCGGGATGTCGCGCAGCGCCGCGCGGCGGGCCACCTCGGCGGGCACCTTGCCGCGCGCGCTCTGCCGGTCGATGGCGCCCTCGGCGGTGATGACCAGGTCGGTCCGCGACAGCAGCGCGTCGAAGTCGAGGTAGCGGGTGACGACGTCGAAGCGCGGCTGCAGCCGGGCGCCGAGCAGCGCGGACAGCCCGGCGCCCAGGCCGCCGGAGGCGCCCGAGCCGGGGGCGGTGCGCACGTCCACCCCGACGTCGGCCTGGATGACGTCGGCGTAGCGCTCCAGCGCCTCCTCCAGCCGGACCACGGTCGCCTCGTCGGCGCCCTTCTGCGGGCCGAAGACGCGGGCCACCCCGCGCGGCCCGGTGAGGACGTTGGCCCAGTTGCAGGCGACGTCGATCGGGGTGGTGGCGATCCGCGGGTCCAGCCCGGAGACGTCGACGCTCTTCAGCCGCGCCAGCTCCCCGCCGCCGGCGCCGATCTCCTCGCCGGCCTCGTCGAGCAGCCGGACGCCGAGCGCCTGGGCCATCCCGGCGCCGCCGTCGTTGGTCCCCGAGTCGCCGCAGCCGACCAGGACGCGGGCCGCCCCGGCGTCCAGGGCGGCGGCGATGAGCTCGCCGACGCCGCGGGTCGTGGTGGTCAGGGGGTCGCGGCGGTCGCGCGGGACGTGCCGCAGGCCCGCCGCGGCGGCCATCTCCAGCACCGCTGTCGGGCCGGTGTCCTGCCCCGCCGGGCCGCCGGGCGGGTCGAGCAGTCCGAAGTAGGCCTCGACCGGCTCACCGACCGGGCCGGTGACGGTCACGTCGTGCAGGGTGCCGCCGACCGTGCGGACCAGCGCCTGGGCGAAGCCCTCGCCGCCGTCGGGGACCGGCGCCTTGTGGATCAGCGCGTCGGGCACCGCGCGGCGCACGCCCGAGGCGATGCAGTCGGCCACCTCGTCGGCGCCGAGGCTCTCCTTGAAGCCGGACGGGGCGATCAGCACGCGCAGTCTCATCGGGTCTCCTGGGGGATCGAAGGGGGGATCGAGGGGGTGGTCGAGGGCCCGGTCGAGGGCCCGGTCGAGAGGCCGGGGCCCGGCGCGGTACGCGGGAGCAGCAGGCGCGCGGTGGTGCCGCCGCCGGGGACGGTGCGCAGCTGCAGCCGGCCACCGTGCTGCTCGACGACGGAGGCCACCAGGCGCAGGCCGGTGCCGCGGGAGGCCGACGGGCGGGGGCTCCCGTCGTAGAGCCAGGTGACGTCCTCCTCGGACAGGCCGGTGCCGTCGTCCTCGACCTCCAGCGCGACGGTGTCGGCCTCGTCGGGGTCGGCGACGGCGCGCAGCCGCAGCCGCCCGCCGCGGGCCGGCAGCGCGTCCAGGCCGTTGCGGACCAGCTCGCCGAGCGCCTCGCGCGTGCGGGCACGGTCGAGCAGCAGCGGGCCGGCGTCCGGGTCGACGTCGACGTCGGTGCTCACCGAGCGGCGGACCACCTCGTCGGCGACGCGGTCGAGCACCTCGTGCAGCAGCGCGGCCGGCTCGACCGGCACCGGCCGCAGGTCCACGGGGTAGGCCAGGCTGCCCAGCCGGTCGAGGGTGGCGTCCACGGCGTCGATGCGGGCGAGCAGCGCGCCGGCCGCGGCCGAGCCCGCGCCGTTCCCGGAGGCGCCGTTCCCGGCGGCCAGCGCCGCGGTGTCCTCGCGCAGGTGGGCCAGCATCCGGCGCAGCAGCAGCGTCGCGTCCTCCTGCGGCTCGCTCGGCGCCCGCGGCACCGGGGTGTGCTCGGTGCCCAGCCGCTCGGCCAGAGCGTTGTACTCGCGGTTGAGCTCGGCGATCTCGTCGTCGCCGTCCTCGGGCAGACGGGTGCCGGTGTCGCCCCGGTCGAGGCCGCGCAGGGCGTCGAGCAGCCGGCGCAGCGGGGTGAACACCCCGCCGGTCAGGTAGGCCCCGACGAGCAGCAGCAGCGAGAGCACCCCCGCGCCGGCCACGGCGAGGGTGAGGGTGGCCGTCCGGCGCGCCGCGGCGGCGTCGGCGCGCAGCTCCCGGCGCTTGTCGCGGTCGGTCTCGACGGCGGCGGCGGTCAGGCTCTCGAACGGCTCGACGAGGGTGGCCTCGACCTCGGCGAGCGCGGCGGTGGCCTCCTCGGTCCGCCCGGCGTCGACGAGGTCGAGGACGCGGTCGGCACCCTCGTCGAGCCGTGCCGCGGTGTCGCGGATGGCGGTCACCTCGGCGCGCTCGCCGGCGTCGTCGGCCAGGGCCGCCCACTCGTCGAAGGCGCGATCCAGCGGCTGACGGGCCTGCTCGTACTCCGCGCGGGCGTCGGGCACCCCGCGGACGGCGGCCGGCACCTGGGTGAGCGCGTCGAAGGCCTGGGCCCGCACCTCCTGCAGCCGCAGGCTGCGCACGTAGTGGCGGGAGAGCGTCTGCTCCGTCTCCGTCCACTGCACGAGGGTGAAGCCGGTGACGCCGACGACGAGCACGCCGAGCAGGCCGAGCGCGACGAGGCTCCGCAGCAGCCGGCGCTGCAGCGGGCGGGGCCGGGTGCCGCTCACAGCGCCAGCCCCACGAGGCGCCAGTAACCGAGGTAGAACACGACGACGAGCGCGACGTGGGCCAGCAGCAGCACCGACGACAGGCGGAGCAGGTCCGGCGGCTCGAAGGTGTCCCCGTCGAGCTCGGCGTAGAGCAGCAGCGCCTTGCTGCTGACGGGGAAGGTCAGGCAGTAGTCCATGCCGACGGTCCCGATGAAGACCATCGCCACCGGGTCCAGGCCCAGCGAGGCACCGAGGTAGAGCAGCGCCGGGACGAGCGCGGCGGCGCGGGCGGCGTGCGAGGTCATGTAGACGTGCGAGGTCAGGGTGAGCACGGTCAGCACGACGAGGACGAACAGCTCCGAGCCGGCCTGGGCGATGCCCGAGACGGCGAACAGCCGCTGCACGATCCACTCGGCGGCGCCGCTGTCGATCAGCGCCTCGCCGAGCACGAGGGCGGCCCCGACGAACACGACGAGGTTCCACTCGACGGCCTTGACGCCGGCCTTCCAGGACAGCACGCCGATGCCCGGTGCGGTGAGGGCGACGGCGCCGGCGACGGCGACGGTGGCGACCTCGATGCCGTGCACCGACTCGCTGACCCACAGCCCCACCATCGCGAGGGTCACCGCGACGGTGCGCCGCTCCGGCCGGCTGTAGGTGGCCCGCGGGCCGGTGGGCACGGTCAGCGGCAGCGCGCGGGTCTCCGGTCCCAGGAACATCCGCGAGACGGCGAAGCAGGAGACCAGGGCGGCGGCCAGGCCGAACGGGATGCCGTAGAGGGCCCACTCGGCGAAGGAGATCCGCTCGCCGGAGAACTCCTCGAGCAGGTCGTTGGCGATCAGGTGCGAGCCGGCGCCGACGAGCGTGCTGACCGTCGTCACCAGGATGACCGTGGGCACCAGCAGGGCCAGCGCGCGGGAGACCGCCCGGTCGCCGGCGGCCCGGCTGAGGCTGCGGTACACCGGCAGCATCACCGCGGCGCGGCCCGAGGTCGACGGGATGAGCAGCGACAGCGGCAGCAGCAGCACGGTCACCGACCACAGGACGCCGCCCACGGTGCGTGCCCGGCGGGCGACCAGCCCGGTCAGCCGGCCGGCCAGCCCGCTGGAGGTGATGGCGCCGCCGAGCACGAACGCGCCGACCATCAGCCAGACGACGTCGGAGGCCAGCGAGTCGAACAGCGCGTCCTGCTCCGCGCCGCCGAGGGCCACGAGCACGAGGACGGCGAGCAGCGAGACCCAGGCCGCCGGCAGCCCGGTCATCGACCAGAGCACGATGGCCAGGGCGAAGGCGAACAGCGCCGCCTTGGCCTCGCCCGGCAGCGTCTCCGGCAGCAGCAGGACGCCGACACCGACCACCACCAGGGCGGCGACCGGGCGCACCGCGGCGACCGCCCAGCCCGGCCGGCGCGGGCCCGGTGGGGGCACCGGCGCCGGCCGGGAGGCGACGAGCCGGGAGCCGGCGGGTGACGTCCGGCTGGACAGCTCGAGAACGGTCGGTTGCGGCACGCCTCGACGCTAGGGAGGGCGCGGGCCCCCGGCGACGTCTGTGAGAGCGTCCTCATCGGGCGCTCACGTGCACGTGGGAGCGCTCTCATGCGGCTCCGTGTCGTCCGGTTCGCAGCTCCCGTCCGACGCTCGGCCCCGTCTCCCACTACCTCCCGTCGTGGTCGTCCGACCGGTCGGGGTCCCTCTCGACCCGGCGCTCGACGGCGACCGCCGTCGTCGCCCCGTGGTGGTGGTGCGCCTCCTCGATCTCGTGCACCGCCTCGTCCAGCACGGGGACGTGCACGGCCTTGCGGGGCAGCAGCAACCGGACCAGCGGCCACAGCAGGACCAGCGCGACGATCACGTAGACCACGACGGCCATCGGGTCGACCAGCCCGCCGAGGTCGCCGTTGCTGAGCTGCAGCGCCTGCCGCAGCTCCGCCTCGGCGAAGGGCCCGAGGATCACGCCGATGATGGCCGGCAGCAGCGGCAGCCCGTAGCGGCGCATCATGAAGCCGAGCGCGCCGATGACCAGCAGCAGGAACAGGTCGAAGACGTTGGCGTTCGCCGCGTACGCGCCCAGGCTGGCGAAGAACAGGATCCCCGCGTACAGGTACGTGCGCGGGATGCGCAGCAGACGCGCCCACACCGGCGCCAGCGGCAGGTTGAGCACCAGCAGCGCCGCGTTGCCGATGAAGAGGCTGGCGATCAGGCCCCAGACCAGTTCCGGCTCGTTGTCGAACAGCTGAGGTCCCGGCTGGATGCCGTAGCTCTCGATGGCGGCGAGGAGGACCGCCGCGGTGGCCGTCACCGGGATGCCCAGGGTGAGCAGCGGCACGAGACCGCCGGCCGCCGAGGCGTTGTTCGTCGCCTCCGGTCCCGCGACGCCCTCGATGGCTCCCGTGCCGAACTCCTCGGGGTGCTTCGAGAGCCGCTTCTCGGAGACGTAGGAGAGGAAGGTCGGGACCTCCGCGCCACCGGCGGGGACGGCGCCGAAGGGGAACCCGATCGCGGTGCCGCGCAGCCACGGCTTCCACGACCGGCTCCAGTCCGACCGGCTCATCCGCGGGTTGCCCACCGGGATGACCTCGACCGGACGACGGCGCAGGTGGGCGGCGGTCCACAGCGCCTCGCCGACGGCGAACAGACCGACCGCGACGACGACGACGTCGATGCCGTCGGCGATCTCGGCGATGCCGAAGGTGAGCCGCTGCTGGCCGGAGGTCGCGTCGATGCCGATCAGGCCGATGGTCAGGCCCAGCCCGAGCGAGGCCAGGCCGCGCACCCGCGAGCTGCCGAGCACCGAGGTCACCGCGATGAAGGCCAGGACCATGATCGCGAACATGTCGGCCGGCGAGACCTCGACGGCGAGGTCGGCGACCAGCGGGGCCACCAGGGCCAGCAGCAGCGTGGCGATCGTGCCGGCGACGAACGACCCGATGGCCGCGGTCGCCAGGGCCTGCGCGGCACGGCCGGACCGGGCCATCTTGTTGCCCTCGATCGCGGTGACCACCGAGGCGCTCTCACCGGGGGTGTTGAGCAGGATGGACGTCGTCGACCCGCCGTACATGCCGCCGTAGTAGATGCCGGCGAACATGATCAGCGCCGTGGTGACCTCGAGGCCGCGGGTCAGCGGCAGCAGCAGCGCCACCGCCATCGCCGGGCCGATCCCGGGCAGGACGCCGATCGCGGTGCCCAGCAGCACGCCCAGCAGCGCGAAGGCCAGGTTCGTCGGGGTCAGGGCGGTGCCGAACCCGTCGATCAGGGAGCTGAACCCGTCCATCAGAGGATCCCCCTCAGGACCCCGGGCGGCAGCACGATGCCGAGCCCGAGGGCGAACAGGTAGAAGGAGCCGATCGACAGGGTGAAGGCGATGACCGCGTCACGCACGTAGTGGCGGCTGCCGAGCGCGAAGGCGCTGCCCCAGAACAGGAGAGCCCCGGAGAAGACCCAGCCCAGCGGCTCGATCAGCAGGGCGTTCGCGACGAAGGCCGCCGCGAGCATCGCGATCGTCTGCCAGTCGCTGCCACCGGTCAGCTCGACGTCCTCGCCGCCCTCGGGCTCCCCGCGGCCGCCGCGCCGGATGTCGAGCGCGAGGACGATCCCGACGACGACCAGCAGGCCGCCCACGACCATGGGGACGGCGGCGGGCCCGACCGGCCCGCGGACGATCCGGCTCTCCGGGATGAGGAGGGCCTGCACGACGACGAGGAGGCCGAGCGCCGCCAGGAAGAGGGCCACCCCGTACTCGGAGCGGCCCTCCGCCCGCGTCGTGCTCCCCGGGGAGGTGGCACTCACGTCAGGCCCAGCTCGCTCAGCACGCCCTGGACGCGGTCGCTCTCGCTCTGCAGGAACTCGGAGAACTCGTCGCCGGTCATGAAGGCGTCGGTCCAGCCCTGGTCCTCCAGGACCTGCTGCCAGGCCTCGCTGTCGTGCATCTCGGTGACCGCGTCGACGAAGCGCTGGGTCTGCTCCTCGGAGATGCCCGGGGCCGCCACGATGCCGCGCCAGTTGGTGAAGGTCAGGTCGACGCCCTCCTCCTGCAGGGTCGGCGCGTCGACGCCCTCGACCGGCTCCTCGCTGGTGACCGCGAGGATGCGGACGTCACCGCCCACTGCCGACTCGGCCACCTCGCCCACGCCGGTCGCGGCGAATTGCACGTCGCCGCCGAGGATGCCGGCGAGCAGCTCGCCGCCGCCGTCGTAGGCGACGTAGTTGACCTCGGTCGGGGTGACGCCGACCTCCTGGGCCAGCAGCATCGGGGTCAGGTGGTCCGGGCCGCCGGGGTTCGACGCGCCGCCGACCGGCACGTTGCCGGGGTCGGCGCTCCAGGCCTGCACCAGCTGGTCGAGCGTCTGGTACGGGGAGTCGGCAGGGACGACGATCGCCTCGGCCTCCTCGATCAGCCCCGCGATCGGCGTGGTCTGGTCGAGGGTCGCCTCGGACTGGTTGCTGTACTGCGCGCCGACGACGCCGAGGCCCATCTGCATGAGCATCTCGGCGTTGCCCTCCTCGTTGACCAGGCGCTGCAGGCCGACGGTCCCCCCGGCGCCCTCGAGGTTGAACACCTCGACGCCCTCGGCGAGCCCCTCCTCCTCCATGACCTGCGCCCAGGCGCGGGCGGTGCTGTCGTAGCCGCTGCCGGGCGAGTTGGGGACCATGACCCGGAGGCCGGTGATCGCCTCCTCGCTGTCCCCGCCACCGGCGGCCGAGCCGCCCTCCGCCGTCGTGCCGCAGCCGGTCAGCACCAGGCCGGCGGCCACGGTGCCGGCGGCGAGTCTCCGCAGGTGGGCAGTGCGCATCTGTTCCTCCAAGGGTGCGGCCGCTGCCGGCCGCGTCGGGAGAAGGCTGGCAACCGGCCCGGGAGGTGTCACGGTTGCGGAGGCATTGCGTCTTGCGGTCCTTGTGTTCACGGTCACAGGGAGGCGGTGGCGTGGTGCACTGTCGTCCCGTCCCCAGCCCCCCGGGAGGCACCGTGCTCCGGCGTCTGTCGCTGGCCGGCCAGCTGCTGGCGCTGCAGGTCGTGATCATCCTGCTGGTGCTGGTCGGCGTGGCCGCCGTCTCGGTCGCCCAGACGACACAGCGGGCGGAGGAGGTCGAGGGTCGCCGGGCGCTGTCGGTGGCCGAGACGCTGGCCAACGCGGTGTCGCTGCGCTCGGCGGTGGACGACGGACTGGTCCCGTACATCGGCATCGCCGCGGAGAGCGCCCGCACCGTCTCCGGCTCGGCGTCGGTGGTCGTGGCCGACGCCGACGGCACGGTCCTCGCCAGCGCCGACCCCGCCGAGCTCGGGACGGCGTTCCCGCTGGGGGACAGCACCGTGCTCCAGGGGCGGGCCTGGGTGGGGGAGCGCGCCGACGCGGACGGCGGCTACGCGGTCGCGATGGTGCCGGTGCTCACCGGCCGGGAGATGCTCGGCTTCGTCGCGGTGGAGCGTCCCTACCCGGGCGTCCTCGACGGCCTCGCCGCGGCCGCGCCCAACCTGCTCACCTACCTCGGCCTCGCCAGCGTGCTGGGGATCGTCGGCTCGCTGCTCGTGGCCCGCCGGGTCAAGCGCCAGACGCTCGGCCTGGAGCCGGCCGAGATCACCGGCCTGGTCGAGCACCAGCGGGCCATGCTGCACGGCATCCGCGAGGGCGTCGTCGGCCTGGACCTGCACGGGCGGGTCACCCTGGTCAACGACGAGGCCATCCGGCTGCTGGGCATCCCGGGCGACGCGGTGGGCCGCGACCTCGCCGAGCTCGGGGTGGGCGAGGAGCTGCGGGACGCCCTGCTGCGCGGCGAGGAGGAGCGCGACCGCGCCGTGGCCACCGCCGGCCGCGTCGTCGTGGTCAACCGGCTGCCGATCAGCAGTCACGGTCGCACGCTCGGGTCGGTCACCACCCTGCGCGACCGCACCGAGCTGCTGGAGCTGCGCCGGGAGCTGCAGCTGACCCGGCACGTCACCGACACGCTGCGCGCCCAGGCGCACGAGTTCAGCAACCGGCTGCACACCATCGCCGGGCTGATCGAGCTGGGGCAGGTCGAGGAGGCCGTCCGCTTCGTGCACCGGGTGAGCGCCGGCCGCTCGCAGCTGGGCGCCGAGGTGACCGCCGCGGTGCAGGACCCCGCCATCGCCGCGCTGCTCATCGCCAAGGCCAGCCAGGCCGCCGAGCTCGGGGTGGACCTGCGCTTCGCGCCCGACTCCGCCCTGCCGCCGCTCGGCGACGAGCTGAGCACCGACGTCGCCACCGTGGTGGGCAACCTGGTCGACAACGCGCTCGACGCCGCGGCGGCCGCGCCCGAGCGGTGGGTCGAGGTGTCGCTGGGCCTGGTCGACGGCGAGGTCGACGTCGTCGTCCGCGACTCCGGCTCCGGGGTGCCGCCCGGGCTGGAGCGCGAGGTGTTCCGCAAGGGCGTCACCACCAAGGACCCCGCGGGTGGCGGCGAGCGCGGCATCGGGCTGTCGCTGGTGCACCTGGTCTGCGCCCGCCGGGGCGGTGAGGTGGTGGCGTCCTCCGACGGCGGCTCGGTGTTCACCGCCCGGCTGCCGGCCGACCCGGAGCTGGTGGGCGCGTGATCCGGGTCCTCATCGTCGACGACGACTTCATGGTGGCCCGGGTGCACGCCGGGTTCGTGGCGGCGGCCGACGGCTACGAGGTCGTGGGCACCGCGTCGACGGGCGCGGCGGCGCTGGCCGACGTGGAGCGGCTGCGGCCCGACCTGGTGCTGCTCGACGTCTACCTGCCGGACATGACCGGCCTGGAGGCGCTGCAGCGGCTGCGCGCCGGCGGCTCGGCGGTCGACGTCGTGGTCATCAGCGCGGCGCGCGACATCGAGAGCATCCGCAGCGCGCTGCACGGCGGGGTCCTGCACTACCTGGTCAAGCCCTTCGACCGGTCCACCCTGGAGCGCTGGCTGGCCGACTACCGCACCCTGTCCGCCGAGCTGCGCAGCGGGGCCGAGCTCGCCCAGGACGACGTCGACCGGGTGTTCGGCCGGCCGGGCGGCACCGGTGTCCCCAGGCCGGTGACCACGCCGAAGGGCATCAGCCCCGAGACCCTCGAGCTGGTCCGCCGGGCGCTGGCCGAGGCCGGGCGCGAGGGGTTGTCGGCCAGCGAGGCGAGCGAGCGCACGGGGCTGGCCCGGGTCAGCGCGCGCCGGTACCTCGAGCAGCTGGTGGCCCAGCAGGAGGCCGACGTCCGGCAGCGCTACGGGACGGCGGGGCGTCCCGAGCGACGGTTCAGCGCCCGGTCGGCGCGGGCGGCCGGCCCGGCCGGCCCTGCCCCGCCGGGTTCCGCCCCGGCGCCGTGAGCCGCGGCCCGGTCCGAGGGTCGTGTCCGGGAGTCGTGGACGAAAGGAACGCTGTGGCCGCTAGGACCGCAAGCGTGACCGGGACCGGGCGCTGCCGCAGGCTGCGGGCATGACCGTCCTCGTCGGCTACGTGCCCACCCCGGAGGGCGAGGCCGCCCTCACCGCCGCCGTCGCCGAGGCACGGCGCCGCGACGAGCCGCTGCACGTGGTGAACACCTCGCGCGGCGACTCGCTGGTCGACCGCCGCTTCGCCGGCGAGGACGCCCTGCGCACCCTCCACGAGCGGCTCGACGCGGCGGGCGTGCGCTACGAGGTCGAGCAGCAGGTGCGCGGCCGGGAGGCCGCCGAGGAGCTCGTCGACACCGCCGAGCGGCTCTCGGCCAGCGTCCTGGTCATCGGGCTGCGCCGCCGGACGCCCACCGGGAAGCTGATCACCGGCAGCTCCGCGCAGCGCATCCTGCTCGACGCCGAGTGCCCGGTCCTGGCGGTCAAGGCCCCGCACTGAGACCCCCCCTGCCCCCACCGCTCGCACGCGCGCGGCGGGCCCCTGCAGGGGTGCCTCAGCCGAGGACGTCCAGCCCGTCCCCGGGGTCCTGGGCGAGGTTGCGGAAGATGGTCCGGAGGCTCTGCGCGAGGTGCTCGGCGATCGCCGCGGCGGCCTCGTCGGCGTCCCCGGCGAGCAGCGCGTCGCACATGCGCAGGTGCTCGGAGACGGACACCTCCACACGGTGGGGGTCGACATGGGAGAGGTTGCGCAGCCGGGCGGTGTGCGGCCGCAGCTCGGCGATGGTCCGCCGCAGGTGCTCGTTGCGGGTGGCGCCGATGATCGCCCAGTCGAACCGGTCGGCCAGCTCGTAGAACGCGCGGGAGCGCGCCGGCGAGGGGGCGCGGCGCACGACGCGGGCGAACTCGGCGCGCATCGCGGTGACGCTGCGGCGGAGCTGCGGATCGGTCGCCGCGGCCTCGGTCGCCTGGCGCATCGCGGCCGGCTCCAGCAGCGACCGGAAGTCGAACAGGTCGCGGACGCTCCGCAGGGACACCCGGGACACCCGCGCCCCCTGCCGGGGGACCAGGTCCACCAGTCCCTCCGCCGCGAGCCGGCGCAGCGCCTCGCGCACCGGAGTACGGGATGCCCCCGTGCGCTCGACCAGCGCGAGCTCCGACAGCGGCGTCCCGGGAGCGAGCTCGCCGAGCTCGATCTCCTCCTTCAGCCGTCGGTGGACCAGGTCGGCCTTGCTGACGTCCGGCTGGGCCTCCTCGGGCACGGCGATCACCCGGCCTCCGCCGCGGGGAACGGCACGCCGGTCTCCGCGCCGAGCGCGCGCAGGTCGGACAGCGACTGCCCGGCCAGGATGACCCCCCCGGCCGCGAGGTTCCCTGCCTCGGCGCGGTCCTCCACTTCACCAGGGTAGAAGACCTCGTCGAAGCCCTGGGCGAGGGGAACCGTCTTGACCTCGTCGATCAGCTGCCGCACACGGGCCTCGTACCCGGCGCGGTCGCCGCCGAAGGCCGCGACGTCGAGGGCGAGGAAGAGGTGGCCACACCCGCTGGGACGCCCGGCCTCGTACGGCCCGTGGACACCGGTGCCCACGGCGCTGCCGGTCAGGGCGCCGGACAGCACGTCCATCAGGAAGGCGATCGCGTATCCCTTGTGGCCGGCCATCGGCAGGATCACGCCGAGTACACCCTCCGCCGGGTCGGTCGTGGGGGCGCCGTCCGCGGTCAGGGCCCAGGTCTCCGGGATCGGCTCGCCGCGGTTCTCGGCCAGGTAGATCTTGCCGCGCGCGACTGCGGTGTTGGCGATGTCGACGGCGACGACCCGCCCGTCGGGCCCCGGAGCCGCGATCGACCACGGGTTGGTTCCGAGCCGCTTCTCGCGACCGCCCCAGGGGGCCATCGCCGGACTCGCGTTGGTGGTCATGACGGCGACACACCCGTCCTGGGCGGCCCGCCGGGTGAAGTACATGGCCGTGCCGAAGTGGTTGGAGTTGCGCACGCCCACGACCCCGACCCCGTGTGTGCGTGCTCGCTCGACCGCCAGCCGGCGAGCGCGCTCGGTGAGCACCTGGCCGATGCCGTCGCGGCCGTCGAGCAGCACCAGCGGTCCGGTGTCTGACAGGGCCACCGGGTCGGCGACGGGGCGCATCACCCCGGACCGCAGCCGCGCGGCGTACCACGGCAGCCGCAGGAACCCGTGCGACTGGTGTCCCCAGAGATCTGCCTGGACCAGGCTGTCGGCGACCAGGGCGCCGTCCTCCTTCGGGACGCCGAGGGAGGAGAGCACCCGCCTGCCGAAGTCCCGGAGGGACTCCGGCGCGATCCGGTCGTCGAACTCTTGCGCTCCGCTGTGTGTCATGCTGTATACAGTACTGCATACCAGTCAGAACAGGAATGGGAGGGCGTGTCGATGTTCAGCCTCGTGGTCCAGATGACCGTGCGGCCCGGCCGGCGGGAGCAGTTCCTCGCCGGCATGGCCGCGAACGCGGAGGCGTCCGTGCGCGACGAACCGGGGTGCCTGCGCTTCGACGTCTGCTCGGTCGAAGGGGACGAGAACCGCTTCCTGCTCTACGAGCTCTACACCGACGCCGACGCGTTCGCGGCGCACAAGGCGTCCCCGCACTTCGCGCGGTGGCGCGCCGTCGCCGAGCACGTGGTCGAGAGCCAGGTCAACACCGGCGGCCGGTTGCTGCACACCCACACCTCCGAGGAGTCCGCATGAGCGCCCAGCCCGTCCCGCCGTCGATGGTCCTGCGCCCGGAGGAGATCGAGCGCTTCGACCGGGGGAACGGCGTCGTCACCATCCCGTTCGTCGGCAAGTGGAACTGCGAGGACAACGAGGTCACGACCGGCATGACGGTGTTCTCGCCCGGCACCGGCATCCCCCTGCACTCGCACAACGTCGAGGAGAGCGTCCTCGTCTTCAACGGCGAGGCCACCGCCGTCGTCGGAGACGACGAGTTCGACCTCGTCGCCGGTCAGGCGACCTGGGTGCCGGCCGGCGTCCCGCACTGCTTCCGGAACCGCGGGAACGGAACGATGACCATCTACTGGGTCTACGGCGGCCGCGACGTCACCCGCACCATCACCGCCACCGGTGAGACCTTCGAGCACCTGTCCGAGAGCGACCGCGGCGCTGGACCCGCGCGCCAGAGCGATGGCGCGACCCCGGCATGAGCACCGTCACGACCGTCAACCCCGCCACCGGGGAGCGGCTCGCTGAGTACCCCGCCTTCTCGGAGGGCGACGTCGGATCGGCTCTCGACCGAGCGGCCGACGCGCAGGTCGGCTGGGCCGCTCCGCCGTTCACCGAGCGGGCCGCCGTCCTCCGTCGTACCGCCGAGGTCCTGCGGGCCGACGCCGAGAACCTCGCCGTGCTCGTCACCCGGGAGATGGGCAAGCCCCTCGCGGAGGCCCGTGCCGAGGTCGAGAAGTGCGCGACGGCGTGCGACCACTACGCCGAGCACGGGGAGGCGTTCCTCGCCGACGAGCCGGTGGCCACCTCGGCCGACCGCAGCTGGATCGGCTACGAGCCGGTTGGTGTCGTGCTCGCCGTCATGCCGTGGAACTTCCCGCTCTGGCAGGTGCTCCGGTTCGCCGCCCCGGCGCTGATGGCGGGCAACGCCGCTCTGCTCAAGCACTCCCCGAACACCACCGGCTGCGCGCTCGCGGTCGAGCGCGTGCTGGCCGGCGCCGGCGCGCCGGAAGGGTTGTTCACCGCCCTGGTCGTGGCCGAGCCCGAGGTGCCGGCGGTCACCCGGCGGTTGATCGAGGACCCGCGCATCGGCGCCGTCACCATCACCGGTAGCGAGCGCGCCGGGCGAGCCGTGGGGTCGGCGGCGGGGAACGCGATCAAGAAGTCGGTGCTGGAGCTGGGCGGCTCGGACCCGTTCGTCGTCCTCGCCGACGCCGACCTGCCGCGCGTGGCCCACATGGCCGTCCGGGGGCGGTTCCTCAACGCCGGGCAGAGCTGCATCTCCCCGAAGCGTCTCGTCGTCGACGCCTCCGTCGTCGAGGAGTTCACCCGACTGCTGGTCGTCGAGGTCGAGACGCTGACCGTCGGCGACCCCGAGTCGCCGGGCACGGACGTCGGGCCGATGGCGCGGGAGGACCTCCTCGAGGGTGTGCACCGCCAGGTCGAGGCGTCGGTCGCGGCGGGCGCCCGGCTGCTCACGGGCGGACGGCGGCTCGACGGCAGCGGCAACTTCTACGCGCCCACCGTCCTGACCGACGTCGCGCCGGGTCAGGTCGCCTACGCCGAGGAGATCTTCGGCCCGGTGGCCACGGTGATCGCGGCTGACGGGGACGACGACGCGGTCCGGATCGCCAACGACACCCGCTTCGGCCTGGGCGCGAGCGTCTGGACCACCGATCGGGAACGGGGCATCGCGGTGGCCCGGCGGATCGGCTCGGGCGCCGTCTTCGTCAACGCCGTCGTCGCCTCCGACGTCCGGATGCCCTTCGGTGGCACCCGCGCCAGTGGCTACGGGCGGGAGCTGGCCGCGGCCGGCATCCGCGAGTTCGTCAACGTCCGCACCTGGTGGGTCCTGGACGAGCCCGCCGTCACCGCTCCCACGTCCGAGTAGTCCCGAACCTGGAGGAGACATGACCACCCCCCGCCCCTACCGCCTCGGCGTGATGCTCGGCGACGGCATCGGGCCCGAGATCGTCCCCGCCTCCGTGCACGTGGTCGACGCAGCGCTCGCCGCCGCCGGCGCCGAGCCGGCCGAGTGGCAGGAGCTGCCGCTCGGCGCCTCCGCCATCGACGAGCACGGCAGCGCCATCCCCGAGTCCACGCTGTCGGCGCTGGCCGAGCTGGACGGCTGGCTGCTCGGGCCGCACGACAGCGCGGCCTATCCGGAGCCGTTCCGGTCGCGGCTGAACCCGAGCGGAGCGATCCGCAAGCACTTCGACCTGTACGCGAACATCCGGCCGGCGCGTGGGTTCGAGGGTGGGGAGGCGATCGCCCCGGACACCGACCTGGTCATCGTCCGGGAGAACACCGAGGGGTTCTACGCCGACCGGAACACGTTCGCGGGAACCGGCGAGTACATGCCGACGCCCGACGTCGCCATCGCGATGGGGGTCTTCACCCGGCCGGCGATCGAGCGGATCGCGCGGGCCGCGTTCGCGCTGGCCCGGCGCCGGCGGCACGAGGTGACCATCGTGCACAAGGCCAACGTGCTGCAGCTGAGCTCCGGGCTGTTCCGGCGCGTCTGTCTGGAGGTGGCCGAGGACCACCCGGACGTGGCGGTGGACGACCTCCACATCGACGCGATGACGGTGCACCTGCTGCGCCGGGCCGGTGCCTTCGACGTCGTCGTCGCCGAGAACATGTTCGGCGACATCCTCTCCGACCTGGCGGGTGAGCTCGCCGGCTCCCTGGGCACCGCCCCGTCGATCAACGCCTCGGACGACCGCTGCATGGCGCAGGCCGCGCACGGCTCCGCGCCGGACATCGCCGGCAGGGGGCTGGCCAACCCGATCGCGATGATCCTGTCGTCGGGGATGCTGCTCGACTGGCTGGGCAGGCGGCACGGCGACGACCGTGCTGTCGACGCCGCGGTCCGGGTGGAGGACGGCGTCCGGGCGGCCGTGCGCGCCGGCGTGAGCACCCGCGACCTCGGCGGGGAGGCGTCCACCGACGAGTTCACCGACGCCGTCGTGGAGCGCGTCGGCGCGGGGGCCTGAGCCGTCAGCCGCCGTCCACGCGCAACCGCCGCGCGGCGGCCCCGGCGAGGGCGAGCGCGGCGGCGGTCGCCCACAGCACCCCGGCCGAGCCCACACCGGCGGCGAGCAGCCCGACGGCGCTGGGGATGAGCACCTGGCCCAGCCGGTTGCCGGTCAGCCGCAGCGACATCGCCCGGCCGCGCAGCCCGGCCGGTGCGGTCTCGGCCAGCCAGGACATGGTGAGGGGCTGACCGACGCCCAGCCCCAGCCCGAGCAGGACGACGAGCACCGCCGTCCCGGCGACCGGCATCGGCACCGCGACGGCCGCCATCGACACCGCCGACAGCGTGACGCTGACGAGCATCAGCCGCCGCCGCCCGGCCAACCGCACCAGCCGGCCGAGGAAGAAGCGGGAGGTCATCGAGGCGACGGCGCGGAGGGTCAGCAGCAGCCCGACCGTGCCGGCGGCCAGCCCGCGGTCGGCGCCGAGGGCGGGCAGGTAGACCAGCGTGATGTCGACGGCGGCGAGCACGACGCAGCTGATGGACAGCGCCCGCAGGAGACCCGGCAGGCGCAGCAGCGTGCCCATGCCGCCGGCCTCGGCGGAGCCGCCGGTGCGCTCGCGGACCGGGAACCGCAGGACGGTGGTGCAGGCCAGCAGCAGGACGGCGATCGCCGCGGCCAGGAAGAAGATCGGGCGGGTGTCGGGCAGGGCGCCGGTCCCGCCGGCCACGGTGATCAGCCCGGGCCCGACGGCCTGTCCGAGGGACGCGGCGAAGGTGTAGTGGCCGAACGCCGTGTCGAAGCGCCCGGGCCCGGCGGTGTTGGCCACGGCCGCCTGCTGGCCGACGACCGAGAGCAGGTGGCCGGTCCCGAGCACCACGCTGCCGACGACCAGCCCGGCCGCCCCGCCGCGCTCGCTGGCGAACACGACCGCCGACAGCAGCAGCAGGACCGCGCCGGCCAGCATCACCCGGCGCTCGCCGAACCGGTCGGTGGCCTGTCCCGACGGGACGGCGAGCAGCAGCGGGACGACGGCGAACGACGCGGTGAGGGCGCCGAGCCAGGCGGTCGGCACGTCCAGCTCGATCGCCCGGTAGGCCGACGTCGGGCGCAGCACGAAGGTGATGACCTGGGTGAGCGCGGAGTGCACCAGCAGGACGGCCAGCAGCCGCCGTCCGCCGGCCGGGGGCGTCGCCGGGGCCGTCACCTCCGCGTCCGTGGGGTCGCGTCCGCGGCAGCCAGGCGGTCGGCGGCCCGGGCGGCGAGGCTGGTCTCCACGTGGCGGCGCATCAGCTCGGTGGCCGCCGCGGCGTCGCGGTCCTGGACCGCCTCGACCAGCAGCCGGTGCTCCTCGGCCCGCCGTGCGCGCTCCTCGTCGCTGCGCCCGGCCCGCAGCGCGTGCCGGCGGTAGCGGTCGGTCTTGTCCCACAGGCCGTCGAGGACCTCGACGAGCAGCGCGTTGTGCGACGCCCGGTAGAGGGCCGCGTGGAACCGGCGGTGCCCGGCCAGCTGTGCCGGCGACGGGTCGTCCGGCAGTGACTCGAGCCGGTCCAGGCTGTCGGCCATCCCGGCGAGGTCGGCGGCGGTGCGGCGGTGCGCAGCCAGGCCGGCGGCGAGCGGGTCGAGGTCCTGTCGCAGCTCCACCAGGTCGCGCGCCTCGGTGGCGTCGAGCGGGGCGACCCGGGCGTCGCGGTGGGCGCCGAGCTCCACGAGCCCCTGCTGGGCCAGCCGGCGCAGCGCCTCCCGCAGCGGGGTGGTGCTGATGCCGATCCGGTGGGCGACGGCGGCCTGGTTGAGCACCGCCCCGGGCGCCAGCTCCCCGGTCAGGATCATCTCGCGGACCCGCGCGTAGGCCAGCTCGCTCTTGGTGGCGGCGCTCCCCTGGTCGACGGACACTACTGGTCACAACCTCCTCGGCGTCGTGAGCTGCGCAGATCTCGTAGGAGTGCGCGCGGAGGCATCTAGGTTATAACCTCTGGGTCATGACCGACCAGCGGGTGCCCGCCACGACCGACCTCTGTGACGCACACCCGGAGGTGCAGGTGTGCGAGCCGGTGTTCCGGACCTTCGGTGGCCGGACCGCCTTCTGCGGGCCGATCGCCACGCTCAAGGTGTTCGAGGACAACACCCTGGTCAAGCAGGCCGTCGAGGGACCCGGCGAGGGCCGGGTGCTGGTCGTCGACGGCGGGGGGTCGAGGCGCTGCGGGCTGGTCGGCGGCAACCTGGCGGTGGCGGCGGCGACCAACGGCTGGGCCGGGATCGTCGTGTACGGCTGCATCCGGGACGCCGACGAGCTGGCCGAGCAACCGATCGGGGTCCGCGCGCTGGCGGCCTTCCCGCGCAAGAGCGAGCGCGGGTTGCACTCCGGTCAGGCGGGTCGGCCGGTCGTCTTCGCGGGTGTGGTGTTCCGCGAGGGGGAGTGGCTGTGCGCGGACAGCGACGGGATCGTCGTCCTGCCGACCCCGCCGGCCTGACCGCTCAGCGCACCCGGTAGGTCGTCTGCACCATCCCGCTGCGGAACGTCCGCGTGCGCACGTGCTCGAGCAGCACGTCGGCCGGGAGCGGCCCGAACGGCGTGTGCCCCTCGCCGATGAGCACCGGCACCCGCGACAGCGTGAGCTCCCCGACCAGCCCGGCGGTCAGGAAGGTGTGCACCAGCCGACCGCCGTCGACGTACACCCGCCGGTACCCGGCCGCGGTGAGCGCGGCGACCGCGTCGTCGAACGAGCCGTGCACGGCGATGCGCGCGTCGGCGCCGGGCTCGAGCGTGGTGCTGACGACGTGCACCGGCCGGCCCTGGTAGGGCCACTCGTCCAGCGGCGCGATGACCTCGTAGGTGCCGCGGCCCATGACCAGCGCGTCGATGCCGGCGACGAACTCGGCGAACCCGAAGTCACCGCCCTCGCCGTCGTCCGGGGCGCCGCCGGCGTCCGCGCCGCCGGTGAGCCAGCCGAGGTCGCCGTCGAGCCGGGCGATGAACCCGTCGACGCTCATGCCGAGGAAGACCGATCCGGTGAAGGGGGCGTCCATGCCGGCAGGGTGCCCGACGGGGGCGACGGATCGGGATGCGGCCGGCGCGGCGGTATCAGGCAGGAACTGTCGGACCTCCGGAGTAGGCACAGACATGTTCACCCCGGCGTTGTACGGAGCACGGGGGAACCGCCCAGGAGGCTCGTCATGGCCACCGCCACTCTGCCGATCGACCGCCGTCCCGCAGCCGCGCGCCGGGCCCGGCCCCACGTCGCCGGGGACGTCCTGGCCGTCGCCTGGGCCCCCGGCGCCGCCCCGCCCCGGGAGATCCGCGTCCGGCCCGAGCTGCACGACCGCCTGCTCGCCGAGCTCGGCCCCGCCCTGGCGGAGCACGGTGTCCTCGGGGAGCCGGCCGGGGTCCCGCTCGTCGTCGACCCGGAGCTGCCCGAGTTCCCGGGTTTCGAGGTGCGCCGGGTCCGGCCGGGCGGTCCCGTCCGGCCCGGCGTCCTGGCGGCCTGAGGACCTCAGACGGCCAGTGCGGCCGCCGCGGCGCCGAGCCGGACGACGGCGTCGCCGGGCTGCTCGAGCGTGTCGTCGTGGGTCACGCAGACCACCACCCGGCCGGCCAGCGCCGCGCGCAGGTCGCGCACGAGCGCCGCGGCGGTGGGCGGGTCGAGGTGCGCGGTCGGCTCGTCGAGCAGGACGACGTCGCGGTCGGCCAGCAGCGCGCGGGCCGCGGCCAGCCGCCGCCGCTCACCGCCGGACAGCGCGGTGCCGCCCGCGCCGACCGGGGTGTCGAGCCCCTGGGGCAGGCCGGCCAGCAGCGGGCCGAGGCCGGCGGCGGTGAGGGCGGCGGTCATCCGCGCCTCCCCGTCCGGGCCGGCCAGCGCGCCGCGCGGGGCGGCCAGCGCGAGGTTGGCGCGGATGGTCGAGGCGAACACGTGCGCGTCCTGCGGCAGCCAGGCGGTGCGGGACCGGACCGCCTCGCCGGTCAGCCGGGCGGTGTCGACGCCGTCGAGCGCGTAGCCGCCCCCGCGCGGGCGGAGCGCGGCCAGCAGCACCGCGAGGAACGTCGACTTGCCCGCCCCCGACGGGCCGCGGACCACCAGCCAGCCGCCGTCGGCGCTCGCCCCGGCGGTGAGGCCGCGCAGCACGTCCGGCCCGCCGGGCCAGCCGGCGGTGAGGCCGGTGACGGCGATCTCGCGCACCGGGGCGGGCGCGGGCAGCGGGGCGGCGGGGTCGGCCGGCACCGGGGCGGTGAGGACGGCGTGCAGGCGCGCGCGGGCGTCGTCGAGGGCGCCGCGCCGCTGCAGTGAGGTCACCAGCCCGGTGAGCGGCTCGGCCAGCGCGAGCGGCGCCAGCCCGAGCACCGCGACCTCCGGGCCGGCGAGCCCCGCCGCGGCGCCGACCGCGGTCGCCAGCACCGCCGCCAGGCCGG